>NZ_JACAPH010000014.1:0-211819 GCF_013385805.1 Pseudomonas sp. C6002
CGGTCCAAAGCCGGAGTGAGGGCACACCGAGCCTAAGCGAGGTGCCGAGTGGTGGGGCAAGAGCGTTTTGCTTACTTTTGCGCTCTTCAAAAGTGAGCCGCTGTAAGAGCGGAACCATAAGCCGCCGTTACCTAAATAACGGATATGTCCCCCATCTAACCCACACCAATCATCCCCCAGCCTTATCGCGCACCATTCACCCCCAACCGTATTTATTGTGACCACAAGCCCCGTGCCTGACACTCAACCCATCCACCCCTAACCACCCCTGGAGTCCCCAATGAGTGAGCCTGTGCAGTTCCAAGACAAGGTCGTGATCGTCACCGGTGCCGGCGGCGGACTAGGCCGCGCCCACGCACTCCTGTTCGCCAGACACGGCGCCAAAGTGCTGGTCAACGATCTTGGCGGCTCAACCCAGGGCGAAGGCGCCAACGCCTCGGCGGCCGACCGCGTAGTGGCCGAAATCCGCGAAGCCGGCGGCATCGCCGAGGCCAACCACGACTCCGTCACCGACGGTGACAAGATCGTCCAGAACGCCCTCGACGCCTTCGGCCGCATCGACGTCGTGGTCAACAACGCCGGGATCCTGCGGGACAAAACCTTCCACAAAATGGAAGACAGCGACTGGGACCTGGTCTACCGCGTACACGTCGAAGGCGCCTACAAAGTCACCCGCGCCGCCTGGCCCCACCTGCGTGAACAAGCCTACGGCCGGGTGATCTTCACCGCCTCCACTTCCGGTATCTACGGCAACTTCGGCCAGTCCAACTACGGCATGGCCAAGCTCGGCCTGTACGGCCTGACCCGCACCCTGGCGCTGGAAGGCCGCAAGAACAACATCCTGGTCAACGCCATCGCCCCCACCGGTGGTACACGCATGACCGAAGGCCTGATCCCGCCGCAAGTCTTCGAACGCCTCAAGCCGGAATTGATCAGCCCGCTGGTGGTGTACCTGGGCAGCGAGGCGTGTCAGGAAACCTCCGGGCTGTTTGAGGTGGGCGGCGGCTGGATCGGCAAGACCCGCTGGGAGCGCAGCCTGGGGGTTGGGTTTGATCCTGAAGCCGGGTTCTCCCCGGATGATGTCGCCGCCCACTGGCAGCAAATCTGTGACTTCGACGGGGCCGCTCACCCCAAGGACAACATCGAGGCCTTGAAGGAGATGATGGCCAACCTGCAGAAGTACAGCCTGTGATCATTACGTGAAAAAGTTTTAATCAAGCGGGGCGCCATGGCGCCCCGCTTTATTTTAGGCATAAAAAAAGCCGCTGCAAAGGCAGCGGCTGAAGTAAGACGTTTGATCAAGGAGCAATAAATCAACGTCAGTGAACACCGGTAACAGATTGAAAATATTGATCAATCCATAAAAAACTGGCTGTTCCTCCAGGTTCTGGAAGCGGGCGGTTTGCCCTGAAAGCCAGGCAAGAATAGGCTTTTGTTACAAAATGAAAAATAGCGATTCGAGACAAGGACTGTTACCAAACCCGCAACAGTGGCAATAACACCTCATCCATCCTCCTGATAATCCTTCATCCATCTCGTCCATGGCCTCTCCAGGACCCCGGCCAGAGCGCCCTCTCATCCTTTCGAGCGACAACACGAATACCTCCTTGGTGCGCTTATCGCTCTTGATCGCGGGCAGTAGGGTGGGGCCTTCTGTCACACCACCGGGGAAGACGCATGACAAAAACAACAATGCGCGCCATCTTCAGGCCACAGGCGCTGGCCGCTGCGGTTGCTTTGGGTTGCTGTGCCCAGGCGCAGGCTGTTTCGTTCAACATCGGCGAGATCGAAGGGCAATTCGATTCCTCGCTGTCGGTCGGTGCCAGCTGGGGCATGCGCGATGCCGACAAGAAGCTGGTGGGCATTCCCAACGGCGGAACGGGCCAGGCTTCCACCGGCGATGATGGTCGCCTGAACTTCAAGAAGGGCGAGACCTTCTCCAAGATCTTCAAGGGCATCCACGACCTGGAACTCAAGTACGGCGACAGCGGCGTGTTCGTGCGCGGCAAGTACTGGTACGACTTCGAACTGCAGGACGAAGACCGCGAATTCAAGCAGATCAGCAATAACCACCGCGACGAAGGCGCACGCTCTTCCGGCTACGAATTACTCGACGCGTTTGTCTATCACAACTATTCCATCGGCGATTTGCCGGGCAACGTGCGCGTCGGCAAGCAGGTGGTCAGTTGGGGGGAAAGTACGTTCATCGGCAACTCCATCAACAGCATCAACCCCATCGACGTTTCCGCGTTCCGCCGCCCTGGCGCCGAGATCAAGGAAGGCCTGATTCCGGTCAACATGGTGTTCGCCTCCCAAAGCCTCACCAACCAGTTGAGCGTGGAAGGTTTCTACCAGTTGAACTGGGAAAACACCGTGGTGGACAACTGCGGCACCTTCTTCGGTAACGACGTGGTGGCCCACGGCTGTAACGGCAACTACACCGTCGGCAGCCCGGCGATTGCGCCGTTGCAGCCGGTGGCGGCGGCGTTCGGCCAAGGCTTCCAGGTCACCAACGAAGGCGTTGTAGTGCAGCGTGCAAAAGACCGCGAGGCGCGCGATGGCGGCCAGTTCGGCATGGCGTTGCGCTGGCTGGGGGATGACACCGAGTACGGCCTGTACTTCATGAACTATCACAGCCGCACGCCCACCGTCGGTACCATCACCGCCAACACCAACCTGGCAACCATTGGCGCTATTGCCAACGCGGCCAACGGGATCGCCCCGGGTACCGGGGCCGGCCTGGCGCAAAGCACGATGCTCGGTCGCGGCCAGTATTACCTCGACTACCCGGAAAACATCCGCCTGTTCGGTGCCAGTTTCTCCACCACCTTGCCCACCGGCACCGCCTGGACCGGCGAAATCAGCTACCGCCCGAATGCTCCCGTACAACTCAACACCACCGACCTGACGCTGGCCCTGGTCAACCCGATTGCCGGCAACGCCGCTTCACCGATCAGCAGTTCCTTCGGTGCCGACAACGCCGGCTACCGCCGCAAGGAAATCACCCAGATCCAGAGCACCATGACCCAATTCTTCGACCAGGTACTGGGCGCCGAACGCCTGACCCTGGTGGGCGAGGCGGCCTTTGTGCACGTCGGCGGGCTGGAGGCGAAATCCAAGCTGCGTTATGGCCGTGACTCGGTCTACGGCCAGTACGGTTTCGGCGGCGACACCGATGGGTTTGTCACGGCCAACTCCTGGGGTTATCGCGCCCGGGCCATCCTCGATTACAACAACGTATTCGCCGGGGTCAACCTCAAGCCCAACGTGTCGTGGTCCCAGGACGTCAGCGGCTACGGCCCCAACGGCCTGTTCAACGAAGGCGCCAAGGCCATCAGCGTCGGCGTGGATGCGGACTACCGCAACACCTACACCGCGAGCCTGAGCTACACCGACTTTTTTGGCGGTGACTACAACACCCTCACCGACCGCGACTTCATCGCCCTCAGCTTTGGCGTGAACTTCTGATTTGGCTTAAGTAAGGACAAGAGACTATGCGCAAAATGATTCTGCAATGCGGGGTGTTGGCCCTGAGCCTGTTGGCCGCCAACGTGATGGCCGCAGTGTCGCCGGAAGAAGCGGCCAAGCTCGGCACTACCCTGACCCCGGTGGGCGCCGAGAAGGCCGGTAACGCCGATGGTTCGATCCCGGCATGGACCGGTGGCATCCCGAAAAACGCCGGGGCGGTGGACAGCAAGGGTTTCCTCGCTGACCCGTTCGCCAATGAAAAGCCGCTGTTCGTGATCACCGCCGCCACGGTCGACAAATACAAGGACAAACTCTCCGAAGGCCAGGTGGCGATGTTCAAGCGCTACCCGCAAACCTACAAGATCCCGGTGTACCCGACCCACCGCACGGTCAACCTGCCGCCGGAGATTTACGAGTCGATCAAGCGCAGCGCGCTCAATGTGCATGCGATCAACGACGGCAATGGCCTGGAGAACTTCACCGGCAACCGCTACTACGCCTTCCCGATTCCGAAAAATGGCGTGGAAGTGCTGTGGAACCACATTACCCGTTACCACGGCGGCAACCTGCGCCGCATCATCACCCAAGCCACGCCGCAGACCAACGGCAGCTACACGCCGATCCGTTTCGAGGAAGAAGTGGCCGTGCCGCAACTGATCCCGGACATGGACCCGGTCAAGGGCGCCAACGTACTGACCTTCTTCAAACAATCGGTGACCGCCCCGGCGCGCCTGGCCGGCAACGTACTGTTGGTGCATGAGACGCTCGACCAGGTGAAGGAACCGCGCCTGGCCTGGGTCTACAACGCCGGCCAGCGCCGGGTACGCCGTGCGCCGCAAGTGGCCTACGACGGGCCGGGCACTGCGGCCGACGGCCTGCGCACCTCGGATAACTTCGACATGTTCTCCGGCGCCCCCGACCGCTACGACTGGAAGCTGGTGGGCAAGAAGGAGATGTACATTCCCTACAACAGCTACAAGCTCGATTCGCCGACCCTCAAGTACGATGACATCATCAAGGCCGGCCACATCAACCAGGACCTGACCCGTTACGAGCTGCACCGGGTCTGGGAGGTGGTGGGTACCGTCAAGCCGAGCGAGCGGCACATCTACGCCAAGCGCCACATGTACATCGACGAAGACAGCTGGCAGGTGGCGCTGGTGGACCACTACGACGGCCGCGGCCAGCTGTGGCGTGTTGCTGAAGGTCACGCGCAGTTCTACTACGACCATCAGGTGCCGGCCTACACCGTCGAAACCCTGTACGACATCATCGCCGGGCGCTACATCGCCCTGGGCATGAAGAACGAAGAGAAGAGCAGCTTTGTGTTCGGCTTTGCGGCCAAGGCGGCCGACTACACGCCGGCAGCATTGCGCTCGGAAGGCGTGCGCTAAAACCTGATTGAAATGCGATCAAACTGTGGGAGCGGGCTTGCTCGCGAAGGCGGTCTGTCAGTTAAAGCATCAGTGACTGATACACCGCCTTCGCGAGCAAGCCCGCTCCCACATTTACGGTGTTCCACCTTTAGAACGAGTGCCGGGTGGCCTTTTGGCTCCCGGCTTTTTTATGCCCGCCAATCAGCCTGCTGAATACTCCTCAACAACCGCCAGCCACAGGACTAGGGTAGGGCGCACGCCGCCTAATAATAAAAAACAGGGACGCAGTAATGACCGCCATGACCCGTTGTCTGGATCGTCCTGGATTCATGCCACGCTTGTCTCCCCATCATCTGTTGCGCCCGCGCCTGGCCGTGCCGCTGCTCAACGCCACGGCACGGGTGAAGTTGCTCTGCGCCCCGGCCGGCAGCGGCAAGAGTGCATTGCTCGCCGAGTGCGCGTTGCAGGCGCCTTCGCAGTGCCAGGTGTACTGGTTGCCGCTGAATGGCGTGGCCTCGGATTTGTGTCAGCGCCTGGCGCAAAGCCTTGGCCTCGACTTTGTTGATGAGGCCACGTTGCTGCTGGCCCTGAACCGCTGGCAAGCGCCGGCCTGGTTGTTTCTCGATGACTTCTGCCGCGTGCCGGCGCCTGAACTGGATGGGTTGCTTGACCGCATCCTGGCCGCCAGCAGCCCGGCCTTGACCTGGTGGATCGGCGCGCGGCGGCGGCCGGCCTGCAACTGGCCCCGGCTGTTGCTTGATGATGAACTGTGGGAATGCAGCGCTGCCGAATTGGCGTTTGACTCCAGCGAAATCCAGCACTTGGCCGGTTCCAGCGCCGACAAGGTGTTGCAGTTCAGCGCCGGCTGGTGCGCCGGAGTGCGTATCGGATTGCTTGAAGGCGACGGGCACCCGGACAAAACCTTGCTCGACTACCTGCAACACGAGTTGTTCACGGGCCTGGCGCCGGAATTGGCCGAGGCCTGGCGCGTGCTCGCGCACCTGCCACGCTTCAACCCGAGCTTGTGTGACCACCTGTTCGGCTTTGGTGACGGTGGCGACTACCTGCGAGACTTGCAGACGCTGGGCGCCTTTATCGAGCCCTGGGAGGAGTCCACCGACTGGCTGCAAGTCTTCCCGCCACTGGCCCAACTGATGCGCGCCGAACCCTGGCCAGCCAGGCGCTCCTGGCACCGGCGCGCGTGCCAATGGTTTACCGCCGCCGAGGACTGGCAAGCAGCGTTTGAGCAAGCGTTGCAGGCCGAAGAGTACGAAGTGGCTGTAAGCCTGTTGCAGCATTTCAGTTTTGAAGACCTGTTCCGCCAGCAAAATGCGGTGCTGTTGTTGCGCCTGCATGAGCAGCATGGTGATGAATTGATGCTGGGCTCGGCGCAACTGGTGGGCTTGGTAACGGCGGCGTTGCTGTTTGCCGGGCGTTTCGACCAGGCGGCGTTGTGCATTGACCAACTGGCGCGTTTCACTCCGCAACCGACCGCGCACCTGCAGCGTTATCTGCTGGCCCGCTGGCAGGCGCAATGGGGCTGGCTGTTGCATCTGGGCGGCGAAGCCGCACGGGCCCGGGAGCATTTTCTCGAAGCCCTGCAAGACTTGCCCGAGAGCGCCTGGACGTCGCGCCTGATGTGCCTGTCGGGCCTGACCCAGCAAGCCTTGCTGCGTGGCGAGCTGGACGTGGCCCAGGCGCTGAACCGCGAGGCGTTGTGCCTGGCGCGCTCCCACGGCTCACTGCTGTTGGAGGCATTGTTGGAGCTCGATCATGCGCAGTTGCTGGAGCAGCGCGGCGCGCCGTATCGGGCCCAGAGCCTGCTGGAAACTGTGCAGCGCATGTTGGTGCAACAGCGGCTTAAAGCCGGGCCGTTGATGGGACGGATTTGCTTGCGACGTGGGCACCTGGCGCTGCGCCAGGGCCACGACGCCGTGGCCGCCGAATGCTTCGAATCCGGCCTGGGCATGTGCCTGCACAGCCAGGACAAACGCGTGCTCTACGGCTACCTGGGACTGGCGCTATTGGCCGCCAACAAGGGCGATTACGCCCAGGCGTTTATCCAGTTGCGCGACGCTGAACGCCTGATGCAGCAACGCCAGGTGCCCGACACCGTCTATCGCGCCGTATTGCTGTTGCTCAGCGGGCATTTCTGGCTGCAACAGGGTCGCGCCGAACTGACCCTGGAGGCGGTGACCCGGGTGCTGCGGCACTACCGTGGCCCCAAGGCGAAACAAGCACCGCCGGCCACCCTGGAGTTGATCCCCAGGCTTGAATATTTGCAGGTGCTGGCCGAAGTGAAATTGCATCGCGCCGAAGAGCCTGTCGCCCGCCTGAGTGCGTTACTGGAGGCCGCCCGTCAGCGGGGCATGCTGTGCCTGGAAGCGGAGTTGCACTTGGTGCTGGGGGAAGTGGCCTGGCAAGTCGGCGATCGCCCGTTGGCCGTGCGCTCGCTGGAAGCCGGATTGGAACTGGCGGGGCGTTGCCAGGTACAGCAGGCGATTCGCGAGCTGCGCCTTAGGCAACCGGGGTTGTTGAGTGCATTGGGGCTGGAACCGCAGGAATGCCCGGCGGCGGCGGGGGAAAATCCCCTGAGCCAGCGCGAACTTGAGGTGCTGCAACTGATTGCCCAGGGCAATTCCAATCTGGAAATTGCCAGCCAATTGTTTATCTCGCTGCACACGGTAAAAACCCATGCGCGGAGGATTCACAGCAAGTTGGGGGTGGAGCGGCGCACCCAGGCAGTGGCCAAGGCCAAGACGCTGGGCTTGATGGCTTGAAGCCATGCACTATTCGTCAAACAATGACGATCAAATGTGGGAGCGGGCTTGCTCGCGAATGCGGTGTATCAGTCACTGATGCTTTAACTGACAGACTGCATTCGCGAGCAAGCCCGCTCCCACATTTTGTTCTGTTGGGTGCCTGATACTGAGCGTTACGGCTGATAACCCATGCGCCAACTCACCGCCTGGGTCGCCGCCAGCAAACGCTTCGCCGCCGGGCCGTCTTCATCGGCATGGAACAGCGACGTCGGCCCCACCACGGTCAACACCGCCGCCACTTGCCCGACCGCGTTGAACACCGGCGCCGACAACGCGTCCACACCCGGCATCAGCAAACCATGCACAAAGTGCAAGCCGCGCTGGCGGATCTGCTCACAGGTGGTCGCGTATTCCTGGTCATCCGCCAACGCATGGGCAACGCCCGCCTGAATCTCCCGCTCGCGCAACTCCACGGTTTCCCGCGACGGCAGGAACGCACTGAACACCAGCCCGGTGGACGAACTGAGCAACGGCAACACCGAGCCCAATTGCGTGACCACCGTCACCGCGCGCACCGCCGGCTCGATATGCACCACCGTCGCGCCCTGGTTACCCCAGACGGCCAGGAAGCAGGTTTCATTCAACTCATCCCGCAGTTCCGCCAGGGGCAGGGCGGCGACTTTCAGCACGTCCATGCTGCCCAGCGCGGCCAGCCCCACGCGCAAGGCTTCGCGGCCCAGGCCGTAATGGTTGGTGGCGGTGTTCTGTTCGGCAAAACCCGAGGCAATCAGCGCCTGCAAATAGCGGTGGACCTTGCTCGCCGGCATTTGCACGTGCTCGGCCAGGCGCGACAACGAGGTGGCCGGCGACAGTTCAGCCAGGGCCTTGAGGATGTCGGTGCCCACTTCAGCCGAGCGGACTTTCTGTTTACCGGTGTCGCGGGGGACGGGCGGCTTTTCCATGGAGCGCATGAATCCGAAAGACGAATGGGCGTCTTTATAGCTTGACGGTCAACAGGTATCAAATTACGTTATGCGTAACTGGATTACGATAAAAACAACTTCCGCTCAGAGGATGATCCATGACCCTCGAATACCAATCGGGTTTTGGCAATGAATTTGCCACTGAAGCCTTGCCCGGTGCATTGCCCGTCGGCCAGAACGCCCCGCAGAAAGCGCCCTACGGGCTGTACACCGAACTCTTTTCCGGCACCGCCTTCACCATGGTCCGCAGCGAAGCCCGGCGCACCTGGTTGTACCGCATCCAGCCGTCGGCCAATCACCCGGCGTTCGTCAAGCTGGAACGGCAATTGGCCGGTGGGCCGCTGGGCGCTGTGACGCCCAACCGCCTGCGCTGGAACCCGCTGGATATTCCGGGTGAGCCGACAGATTTCGTCGATGGCCTTGTAGGCATGGTCGCCAATTCCGGATCGGAAAAACCCTCGGGCATCAGCATCTACAACTACCGCGCCAACCGTTCGATGGACCGCGTGTTCTTCAACGCGGACGGCGAACTGTTGGTCGTTCCCGAACAGGGCCGCCTGCGCATTGCGACCGAACTGGGTGTGCTGGAAGTCGAGCCACTGGAAATCGTCGTGCTGCCCCGCGGCCTGAAATTCCGCGTCGAACTGCTGGATGCCCAGGCCCGCGGTTACGTCGCCGAGAACCATGGCGCGCCACTGCGCCTGCCGGACCTTGGTCCTATCGGCAGCAACGGCCTGGCCAACCCACGGGATTTCCTCACGCCGGTCGCCCATTACGAAGACCTCAAGCAACCGACCACGCTGGTGCAGAAATTCCTCGGTGAACTGTGGGGCTGCCAGCTCGACCATTCGCCGCTGAACGTGGTGGCGTGGCACGGCAACAACGTGCCGTACAAATACGACCTGCGTCGTTTCAACACCATCGGCACCGTGAGCTTCGATCACCCGGACCCCTCGATCTTCACCGTATTGACCTCGCCCACCAGCGTGCACGGCCTGGCCAACCTCGACTTCGTGATCTTCCCGCCCCGCTGGATGGTCGCCGAAAACACCTTCCGGCCACCGTGGTTCCACCGCAACCTGATGAACGAATACATGGGCCTGATCCAGGGTGCCTACGACGCCAAGGCTGAAGGCTTCGTGCCCGGCGGCGCGTCGTTGCACAGCTGCATGAGCGCCCACGGCCCGGATGGCGAGACTTGCACCAAAGCCATCAACGCGACGCTTGAGCCCCACAAGATTGATAACACCATGGCGTTCATGTTCGAGACCAGCCAGGTGCTGCGTCCTACACAGTTCGCGCTGGAATGCCCGCAGCTGCAACCTTCCTACGACGCTTGCTGGGCCTCGCTCCCTGCAACCTTCAACCCGAATCGGAGATAACCCATGACTCAGCCTAATCTCACCCGCAGTTGGGTGGTTTCCGCCAACGGTCACCGGGATTTCCCGCTGCAAAACCTGCCGTTGGGGGTGTTCAGCGTTAATGGCTCGGCACCGCGCAGTGGCGTGGCGATTGGCGAGCAGATTCTTGATCTGCACGCCGCGCTGGAATGCTTTGAAGGCGAAGCCCGCCGGGCCGTTGAAGCCACCGCTGGCGGCCAACTGAACGCATTTTTCGAACTCGGCCGTGGCCCGCGCGTGGCCCTGCGAGAACGCCTGCTGGAACTGTTGGCCGAAGGCAGCGAACAGCAAGGCAAACTGCAAGCTGCGCTGCGCCCGGCTGCCGATTGCCAAATGCACCTGCCGGCCAGGATCAACGACTACACCGACTTCTACGTGGGCATCGAGCACGCGCAAAACGTCGGCAAGCTGTTCCGCCCGGACAACCCGCTGCTGCCCAACTACAAGTATGTGCCGATCGGTTACCACGGCCGCGCGTCGACGATTCGCCCGTCGGGCACCGAGGTCCGCCGCCCGAAAGGCCAGACCCTGCCAGCCGGCCAGACCGAGCCGACCTTCGGCCCTTGCGCTCGCCTGGACTACGAGCTGGAGCTGGGCATCTGGATCGGCCAGGGCAATGCCATGGGCGACTCGATTGCCATCGGCGACGCGGCTGATCACATCGCCGGGTTCTGCCTGCTCAACGACTGGTCGGCGCGGGATATCCAGGCCTGGGAATACCAGCCGCTGGGCCCGTTCCTGTCGAAGAGTTTCATCACCAGCATTTCGCCATGGGTGGTGACGGCTGAAGCCCTGGAACCGTTCCGCAAGGCACAACCGGTGCGCCCTGAAGGCGACCCACAACCGCTGCCATACCTGCTGGACAAGCGCGACCAGGCTGCCGGTGGTTTTGATATCGAACTGGAAGTGCTGCTGACCACCGCCTCGATGCGCGAGCAGAACCTGCCGGCCCATCGCCTGACCCTGAGCAACACCCAACACATGTACTGGACCGTCGCGCAAATGGTTGCGCACCACAGCGTCAACGGCTGCCAGTTGCAGGCGGGTGACCTGTTCGGTTCGGGCACCTTGTCGGGGCCGGAAGCCGGGCAATTCGGCAGCCTGCTGGAAATCACCGAGGGCGGTAAAAAGCCGATCGAACTGGCCTCCGGCGAAGTGCGTAAGTTCCTCGAAGACGGCGACGAAATCATCCTGCGTGCCCGCTGCACCCGCGACGGGTTTGCCTCCATCGGCTTCGGCGAATGCCGGGGTACCGTGGTCGCGGCGCGCTGAGAGGGCAGGGCCATGGAACTCTATACCTACTACCGCTCCACTTCGTCCTACCGGGTGCGGATCGCGCTGGCCCTCAAGGGCCTGGACTTCACCGCCGTGCCGGTCAACCTGCTGGTGCCCAAGGGCGGCGCCAACCATCAGCCGGAGTACCTGGCGATCAACCCGCAGGGGCGTGTGCCGGCCTTGCGCACTGATGATGGTGATGTGTTAATTCAGTCACCGGCGATCATCGAGTACCTGGAGGAACGTTATCCACAGGTGCCGTTGCTCTCCAGGGATTTGGCGACCCGCGCCCATGAGCGCGCGGTGGCGTCGATCATCGGTTGCGACATTCATCCGCTGCACAACTCCAGTACCCAGAACCTGCTCAAGCAATGGGGGCACGATGAAGCGCAGGTGCTGGAGTGGATCGGGCACTGGATCAGCCAGGGCCTGGCGGCGGTTGAGCAGTTGATTGGTGAT
Source organism: Pseudomonas sp. C6002 (assembly GCF_013385805.1). Lineage (NCBI taxonomy): Bacteria > Pseudomonadati > Pseudomonadota > Gammaproteobacteria > Pseudomonadales > Pseudomonadaceae > Pseudomonas > Pseudomonas sp. C6002. The sequence continues at coordinate 11,724 of NZ_JACAPH010000014.1, forward strand.
CAGGGTTACTGCTTTGGCGAGCAGCCGGGGATGGCGGATACGTTCTTGATTCCTCAGTTGTATGCGGCCGAGCGGTTCAAGGTGTCGCTGGCGGCATACCCGCGCATTCAGCGGGTGGCGGGGTTGGCGGCGCAGCATCCGGCGTTCATGGCGGCTCATCCCGCCAACCAACCGGATACCCCATAAATCTCCAGGCTCACACCGGCCAAATGTGGGAGCGGGCTTGCTCGCGAATACGGTGTATCAGTCAGCAGATGTATTGACTGGCATACCGCTTTCGCGAGCAAGCCCGCTCCCACATGTGATCTTCAGCGTGTCCAAAATATATAAAAACAATACAGGTCCCTTGCGATGCACAATCAGATTGCCAGCTTTCGTGCGGCACTCGACGCCCGTCCGGTGTCGCGCTATCAGTGGTTGATTCTCCTGTTGCTGGCACTGTTGCTGGTCACCGACGGCTACGACGCCCAGGTCCTGGGCTACGTAGTACCGGCGCTGGCCAAGGACTGGGGCCTGGAAAAAGCCGCGTTCGGCCCGGTGTTCAGCGCCAACCTGCTGGGGCTGACGCTGGGCTCCCTGGCCGTCACGCCGCTGGCGGATCGCTTCGGGGTGCGGCGCATCCTGCTGTGCTGTGTGTTGATCTACGCCAGCCTCACGGTGCTGATGGTGTTCGCCAACTCTCTCAATACCTTGATGGCCGCCCGCTTTATCTGCGGCATCGGCATGGGCGGTGCAATGCCCAGCGCCATGGCCCTCATGTCGGAATACTCACCACCCCGCCTGCGAACATTGATGGTGACGCTCGCCGCCTGTGGCTTCTCTTTCGGCGGTGCGGCCGGTGGTTTTGTCGCGGCCGGGTTTATCGACAGCTTCGGCTGGCAGGCGGTGTTCCTCGCCGGTGGTGTGACGCCCTTGCTGTTGTTTCCGTTTCTTGCCTGGATGTTGCCTGAATCGCTGCCGCGCTTGCTGCGTGACGCACCGCCTTACGCGCGCCTGCAAAAAGTCACCGCGCGGATGCTGCCAGGCTGGCTCCCGCCGGCGGCGAGCGAGGAGCAAAACCGCCAGGAGCAAGGCAGCAAACTGACGGTGGTGGAGCTGTTCCGCCATGGTTATGCGCGCCCGACCTTGCTGCTGTGGGCGACGTTTTTTGTCAGCCTGATCCTGCTGTATTTCATGATCAGCTGGCTGCCTTCGCTGTTGCTGGAAAGCGGCCTGGGCCTGAATGAGGCCAACCTGGTGACCTCGATGTTCCTGTTCGCCGGGACCTTGGGCGCCATCGGCATGGCCTGGTTTGCCGACCGGCTCAAAAGCAAAGTGCGCCTGCTGTCCGGCGTGCTGGCAGCGGCTGCGGTGTGCACCATCCTGCTGGGGCTGAATCACGACAATCCGCGCTATCTGGTGGCCTGCGTGTTTGCGGCGGGCTTCTGCATCATCGGCGGTCAACTGACCCTGAACGCGTTCGCCAGTAACTTCTACCCGGCTCACGTGCGGGCCACCGGTACAGGCTGGGCACTGGGTGTCGGGCGGTTCGGGTCGATCCTGGGGCCGCTGTTCGGCAGCCTGCTGCTGGCGATGCACATACCGGTGCAGCAGATTTTCTTCTTCTGCGCGATTCCGGCGGTGATAGCGGCGTTGTTGATTATCCAGGTGCGCTCGCCAGTCAATGCACCACAGAGTTCGGCGGCAAATGCCCCAGCCGTTCGGTCAGGCGTAGACGCTGGATCGGGTCTTCGCTGAGCATCAATGCGTGTTCCAGGTCAAAACGCTCGGCGTTCGGGCAATCCAGGCGCTGATACAAACTGGCCCGGGCCAGGTAATCGGCGGCGCTGGCATTGCCCAGCTCCAGCACGCGTTCGGCATCCACCAGAGCGGCCAGGTGGTCGTCGTTGGACAGGTGCAACTGGCGCAGATTACGCGACAGCCGTTGCAGGATCGATCGCGGCTCGGCGGTGTGCAGGTGGTCGGCCTGCAACTTGAGATGGGGCCCGTATTGGCGGGTCAGCAGGTCGCGGCAATCGTTGGGGTACAGGCGTCGGCCGCCGCAGGGGTCGAGCAGGTGATCGGCGCCCGGCACCCGCAACAGGAAGTGCCCCGGGAAGTTGACGCCCACCAGCGGAATGTCCAGGCGCCGCGCCAGCTCCAGGGCAATCAGCCCGAGAGCCAGCGGCTGCCCGCGTTTACGCTTCAACACCTTGTCCAGCAGCGCGGCGGCGGGGCGCAGCGGGGTGTGGTCATCCTGGGCGAACCCCAGGTCGTTCATGCGCCGCAACAACGGTTGTCCGAGTTCATCCGCCGGCAGCATCGGCATGCTGAGGCTGACCAATTGCTGCAATACCTTGAAGTCCTGCAGGATGACCAAGGGGTCCACCGCCGGGTCGTGCTCGGCCGCCATCCACAGCGCGGCTTCAAACAGCGCGGGCGGTGACCGTTCCAGGCAGGCAAAAAAGGCGTCGCGGGGCTTCATTGGGTTCTCCGGCGGATGTCTCGTTTTAGCCTTGCTGTGAACTTTCGTCCAGTGCCTTAAGACAGGTCCTACCTGTTTATGTCGCAAACCCTTTAAAACCGGTGGTCTTATTCCTGCGCGCTTCAGCAGGGTTTCGCTGGCGGTCCTATACTTGGCGCCTACCAGAAGTGATTCGGGAGCTTGACGATGTTTGCGCTCATGCACAGCACCCGCCTTGAATCGCTGCACCTGAGCGTTGACCCGGCCACCGGGTTGAAGGCGGTCATTGCCATCCACAACAGCCGCCTGGGTCCCGCCCTTGGAGGCTGCCGCTACCTCTCTTACCCCGACGATGAAAGTGCCGTGGCGGATGCCGCGCGCCTGGCGCAGGGCATGAGCTACAAGGCCGCGCTGGCCGGTTTGCCGGTGGGTGGCGGCAACGCGGTGATCATCCGCCCCGCCCATGTGGAAAGCCGCGCGGCATTGTTTGAAGCCTTCGGCCGCTGCATCGAGCAGCTGGATGGCCGCTACATCACCGCCATCGACAGCGGCACCTCGGTGGCCGACATGGATTGCATCGCCCAGCAGACCCGCTATGTCACCAGCACCACGGCGGCCGGCGATCCCTCGCCCCACGCGGCGATGGGCGTGTTCGCCGGCATCCGCACCACCGCGATGGCTCGCCTGGGCAGCGATAACCTGGAAGGTCTGCGCGTGGCGATCCAGGGCCTGGGCAACGTCGGTTATGCCCTCGCCGAGCAGCTGCACGCCGCCGGGGCTGAATTGCTGGTGAGCGACATCGACCACGGCAAGGTGCAACTGGCGATGGAACAACTGGGTGCGCACCCGATTGCCAACGAAGCCTTGCTCAGCACTCCGTGCGATATCCTTGCGCCCTGCGGTGTGGGCGCGGTGTTCAACCGCTACACGGTCGCGCAGTTGCGATGCGCAGCGGTGGCCGGCTCCGCCAGTGCGCAACTGACCAACCTGCAAGTGGCCGATCAGTTGGAAGGGCGTGGGATTCTTTACGCGCCGGACTACGTGATCAACTCCGGTGGGCTGATCTACGTGGCCCTCAAGCACGGCGGCGCGGAGCTGGAAACCATCACCGCGCACCTGTCGAACATCGGCACACGCCTGACCGAAATCTTCGCCCATGCCCAGGCTGAAAAGCGCTCACCCGCGCGGGTAGCGGATGAGCTGGCGGAGCGCTTGCTGTACCGCTGAGGCGGGTCAAAGCTGATATTTCTCCCGGGCCAGTTGGCCCACGCCCATACGATCAAGGATGTGCATCGGGCACAGAATCGTGACCCGCACGGTTCCCGGCAGGCGGCTGATTTCAATCGAGCCGTTGATGGTCGCGCGGTTGCGCACTTCGTCGAGCGGCAGCCCGGTCACGGCGGCGGCGCGTTCCAGTCCGTTGTCTGTCGCGACGTTGAGATTGGTCCCACTGCCGATGAAGGTGATGGGCGCGTTCTCCTCGATCTCCACCTGGCCCCAGCGCTCCCCCAGTGCCTTCACCCGCAGGCGTTGTTCCGCGGTCATCGGGCGCGCCATGGGCGGCAGATCATCGAGGTTTTGCAGCAGGATCGGCCCGTCCAGGCTCAGGCCCTTGATCACCTGCACCGTCAGTTCGGTTTCCCCCGACACATCGGTGGCATGCCCGGCAATTTCGCCATTGCCCTGTTGAGCATGCATATCGCCCATGTACACCCCGGCGCCGGGGACCTTCACCGGGCAGATCAGGATGCAGCCTTCGCGCACGGAATTGGTGTCCATGTGGCCATCGGTTTTCGCGGCGTGCAGTTCATCGTGGGTCATGCTGTAGCGATGGGGCGCGCCCACCAGGTACTGGCCGAAGTCGCCGCAGTTGTGGGAATCCGGCAGATCCCGTGAAGGCGTGGTGCCGATGTTGCCCAGGAATGGGCGCATATGCGCGGCCAGGCCCGGGATATCGGCGCGGGCCAGGGACAGGATCGAGTGCTGGGCAGACAGTTCGGGCAGCGCCGACAGGTCCGATGCCTTGCCGGCCAGGCGATCCGCCACGGCCTGGTTGACCGTCAGGCTCACCTGATGCTCGGCATCCAGAACGATCACGTAACCATTGCTGAAACGAAACGCACTGACCTCGGCGCCACAGGCATCGCAACGAATGGCGTCATCGCCAATGCCTTCGACGTGGCTGGCGGGATGCTCTTGCCCGCAGTTGGAGCAGAACTTCGCGACGAACGGGTCGCCATGGTAACGCCCTTCGACAAAACTCATGACCCCCGAGGACGTGGCCAGGGAGGTGACGCGCATGCGCTTGATCTTCAGCGCCACCGCGTCGCCGATTTCGGCGCCGGCGATGAACACGGGCTGGGTCACTTCATGGCCACCCTCAAAGGCCGGCGTGATCATCGGGCCCCAGCAACCGGGCGGGGTGCCGGTGATCAAGGTGCCACCGTCGGCCAGCGGGCCGAGCATTTTCTGGCTGGGGCCGAGCAGCCCATTGGTGTAGGAGGTGACGGTGAGACGGTCGACAGAAGGGAGGTTATTCATTTTATTTTCCGGGCCCTGGGTGATTGAATGTTGAACAGGCTTCATCACTTAAGCGCCGATGTGTATCTGTCGTGTGTCGCGCTGCCGCGATTGCCGGTACGTGTGTATCTCAGGGGCATCCATACACACTCTGATACACCCGCAGTGGCGGACACGTGCAAATACAGATATCTCTGTTGCAGGCTTATTTTTTCAAACCCATCAGAACGAGGTTGGCATGTCCAAACAAACAGCAGGGCGCTCCAGTGGGCGCATGATTACCTTCAAACGTCCGGATGGCGCTGACGTCAACGGCTACCTGGCCAGCCCGGCCGTACTCGAAGGCGCGCCGGCGATCGTGGTGATCCAGGAATGGTGGGGCGTAAACGATCAGATCAAGGGCGTGGCCAATCGACTGGCCGAATGCGGTTACCGCGTGTTGGTGCCGGACCTTTATCGCGGCGCGTCGACCGTGGAAGAGGAAGAGGCTCACCACCTGATGGATGGGCTGGATTTTGGTGACGCGGTTTCTCAGGACATCAAGGGTGCTGTGCAGTACTTGCAGGCGGATTCGAAAAAAGTCGGTGTGACCGGTTACTGCATGGGCGGGGCGTTGACGTTGCTGGCGTTGAACGCGATTCCGGAAGTGGCTGCGGGCGTGGTGTGGTACGGCTTCCCGCCGCTGGAGTATCTGGATGCTTCGAAGATCAAGGCGCCGCTGATCGGGCATTGGGGCACGCAGGATGCCTTCTTCAATATCGACACCGTGGCGGAGCTGGAGGCAAAACTGCATGCTGCGGGTGTGGACGCGACTTTCCATCGCTACCTGGCGCGCCATGCGTTTGCCAACGAGACGGCGATTGGTGATGGTCGGATTGCAGACACGCAATACGATGCCGCCTGGTCGCAACTGGCGTGGGACCGCACGTTGACGTTCTTCGGCAAGACCTTGTGGCAGGCATGACACATGTGAAAGGCATCAACGCATAACCTGTGGCGAGGGAGCTTGCTCAAAGCAAGCTCCCTCGGCCACAGCAAGCCCTTTCGCCACTACAGGCACTGCATCACTCAGCCGCTGGCTGCCCAATCTCCGCCAATGCACTCGCATTGTTCTTGAACGCCGCCGCAAACGCCGCGCGGTTCTTGGCCATGAAAATACCGGCATCTTCAGCCTGCTTCTCGCTCAAGCCTTCGACGTTTTTCAACAGCACTTCCATCAGGGACTCTGCCAGTTCAAGCATCTGGTCGTGTGCGTCGGCAAGTTTGCGATCCACGAATGTAGTCTCCAGGTCACGGGTACTGCGATACAGGGTTTCAACAGCCATTTTTCGGCCTCGTCATCGGTGCAGTATTGAAGGGAGTTGCCCTTGGTTCGAATGTCGCCAAGCGTTCTCGCGACTACTGTATTTATATACAGCTAAAAGCATAAGCCAATCCATGGGCTTTGGGTAGTGGCTTTTCAATGTAGCTGGCAAATGCTGGTTTGCCCTATCGGAAACTTCTCACAGGTTGGTGGGGTTGCAGGAGCGTCATTCAGTGGCTTACCTTCTCCGGGCTTCGCTTATGCGGTACACGAGTTTGGCGGCTCGAATTTAAGGAGCAAACATCTTGTAAATCCAAGGAATGCACCATGGTAAAAATGACTGCCTGTTTTTCTGAATCGCCTATAAAGCCGCCTACCGCGCTTTTCGCTGTGACCCCAAATACTGACACTGAAACATTACTCGCCAATGCCAGCGAAACCTTGAACAGTGCCCGTGAAATGGCCAGTAGCCTGGCTTTTGAGCTTGAAGGACCACAGCGAAGTTTGCTTCTGGCGATCCATCAACTGCTGGAAATGAGTGGTTTATTGGTCGATCAAGCGTTGGATCAAGTCGCCCCGACCTGACCTGAATCACCCGGTCACCTGGATCGTTCCCACGCTCTGAGTGGGAATGCATACCGTGACGCTCCGCGTCACCTCTACCCGAAACCCTGGGGCATGGGACGCGGAGCGTCCGGGGCGGCATTCCCACGCAGAGCGTGGGAACGATCATCGAGCAGCAAGATAAGTGCCTCATATCACCCCGCCACCATCTCACTTCCTGTTCCCTGGCCTTTTTTCTGCATGCAGAGAAACGGTCACGTCCAACCCGCATTATCCGGTCGAGCCGACCTAAGGAAGCATCATCGTGAAAATCAACTGGGCTGAAAACCTGCGCAAGACCGTGCACCAACTGGCCGAGTCCTTGGGAAATCTGTTCGTCGAGACCTTCCACTACCTGGCACTGTTCGCCATTGGTGCGGTGACCGCCTATGCCGCGGTGATGGAATTTCTGGGGATGCTGGAGACGGGGCACATCAAGATCGATGACATCTTGCTGCTGTTCATCTACCTGGAACTGGGGGCGATGGTCGGGATTTATTTCAAGACCAACCACATGCCGGTGCGTTTCCTGATCTACGTGGCGATCACGGCGCTGACCCGTCTGCTGATTTCCAACGTGTCCCACCACAACCCGCCCGACATCGGCATCATCTACCTGTGCGGTGGGATTCTGCTGCTGGCGTTCGCGATTCTGGTGGTGCGGTATGCGTCGTCGGCATTTCCGTCGGTGAAGGTCGAAGGCCCGCGCCGCAAGGGTGAAGCGAGCCTTGAAACAGAGAAGGGCGAGCTCTAGAACCCTGCGTTGAGCGGCGGCCTGCTGACCGGCGGCCGCTGCAGTACCTGGTGGCTGTCCCCATCGGTCATCACCGCCAATATCTCCATCGCGCTGTGCCCCTGCTCGATCGCAATCCCGAATTGCACACTCTGCACCAGCCGTTTCAGGCGCTGGGGGTCGTTGCGTTGTTCGGCGCTGATCATGCGTTTGGCCACGACGCCGTCTTCATCGGACAGGGTCAGCATGATGCTGCCGTCCAGCCGCTGGATGCTTAAATTGACCCGGTATTTCGGGGCGAAGGTGTCGGTGATGATCTGAAAAGGGTTGTCCATGGTGCGTTACCGCCTGATAAGAACATGCAGTCATTGACGACCGGTGTCGGGATTAGTTCGCGTTTCCTGACCACCGGCCATTCGCTCGCTGAGGTTTTCACAAGGTCCGTTTTCCTCAGTAGCTGTACAGCAAGGGGCGTGCCGTACAGCAATCTGCCTGCCATCAAATTTCCACTGTGGGAGCGGGCTTGCTCGCGAATGCGGTGTGTCAGCCAATGATTACTCGGCTGAACGACCGCTTTCGCGAGCAAGCCCGCTCCCACAGTGGGTGGGTGGTGTTTTTGAGTTCGGTGATCCGTTTCAGGGCATGACCGAAAAAACGATCGCAGACAGCGCAATCAAACCGATCAACACCACAAACACGTTGGACGCCTGGCCCGAGTACTGGCGCAGGGATGGCACTCGGCGGATGGCGTACATCGGCATCAAGAACAACAGGCAGGCGATGATCGGCCCGCCCATGGTTTCGATCATGCCGAGGATGCTCGGGTTGAAGGTGGCCACGGCCCAGCAGGTGAGCACCATGAACAGCGCGGTGCAGCGCTCCAGCCACTTGGCCGACATGCTGCGGTTGCGCCCGCGCAGGGATTTGACGATCAGGCCCTGGAAGCCTTCGCTGGCGCCGATGTAGTGGCCCAGGAAGGATTTGGTGATCGCCACCAGCGCGATCAACGGTGCGGCGTAGGCGATGACCGGGGTCTGGAAGTGGTTCGCCAGGTACGACAGGATCGAGATGTTCTGCGCCTTGGCGGCGGCGAGGTCAGCCGGCGACAGGGCCAGCACGCAGCTGAAGCAGAAGAACATCACCGTCAGCACCATCATGCTGTGGGCCATGGCCAGGATGCCGCTGCTTTTGCGTTCGGCTTGCGGGCCGTACACGCGTTTCTGGTCGACGGCGAAGGCGGAGATGATCGGCGAGTGGTTGAAGGAAAACACCATCACCGGGATCGCCAGCCACAAGGTCTTGAAGAAGGCCGGCAGGGGCATGCCTTCGCTGGCGGAGGCGAAGAACGCACCGTTCCAGTTGGGGATCAGGCTCACCGCCAATAGCAGCAGGGCGGCGACGAAGGGGTACACCAGCACGCTCATGGCCTTGACGATCACGCCCTGGCCGCAGCGCACAATGGCCATCAGGCCGAGGATCAGCACCAGCGACAGGATTGCCCGGGGCGGTGCAGCCAGGTGCAGTTGGTGTTCCATAAAGCTGGTCAGGGTGTTGGTCAGCGCCACGCTGTACACCAGCAAAATCGGGAAGATCGCGAAGAAGTACAGCAGGGTGATCAGCTTGCCGGCGCCGATACCGAAGTGTTCTTCCACCACTTCGGTGATGTCGCCGGATTTGCCCGACAACACAAAGCGCGTCAGCCCACGGTGGGCGAAGAAGGTCATCGGGAAGGCCAGCAGCGCCAGCACGATCAACGGCCAGAAGCCGCCCACGCCAGCGTTGATCGGCAGGAACAAGGTGCCGGCACCGATGGCGGTGCCGTAGAGGCCGAGCATCCAGGTGGTGTCGTGTTTGTTCCAGCCTTGTGTAACGGTGGTCGGCGTCAGGTCTACAGCGGGATTTTCGGCAGCAGGTGTACGTACATCGGTCATCGTTATTGCCTCGTTATTATTTTTGCGCGGGCTCACGTTGGGGCGATCAGGGAATGCTCCTCAGCACTCCACCCAGCTGACGGCCAGGCCGCCCCGTGAAGTTTCTTTGTATTTGTCGTGCATGTCGGCGCCGGTGTCGCGCATGGTGCGGATCACGCGGTCCAGGGAGATGAAGTGTTTGCCGTCGCCGCGCAGGGCCATTTGCGTGGCGTTGATCGCCTTGACCGCGGCGATGGCGTTGCGCTCGATGCACGGCACCTGGACCAACCCGCCAACCGGGTCGCAGGTCAACCCCAGGTTATGTTCCAGGCCGATTTCGGCGGCGTTTTCCAGTTGCTCCGGGGATGCGCCGAGCACGTCCGCAAGGCCGGCAGCGGCCATGGCGCAGGCGGAACCGACTTCGCCCTGGCAGCCGACTTCGGCGCCGGAGATCGAGGCGTTTTTCTTGCAGAGGATGCCGACGGCGGCGGCAGCCAGGAAGAAATTCACCACGTCATCGTCGGACGCGTCCGGGTTGAACTTCATGTAGTAGTGCAGCACCGCCGGGATGATTCCCGCCGCGCCATTGGTCGGCGCGGTGACCATGCGCCCGCCGGCGGCGTTTTCTTCGTTGACGGCGAGGGCGAACAGGTTGACCCATTCCATGGCCGACAAGGTCGAGGTGATGACGTTGGGTTTGCCGATTTCCAGCAGGCTGCGGTGCAGTTTCGCCGCGCGCCGTGGCACATCCAGACCGCCGGGCAGGATGCCTTCGTGGCGCAGGCCTTGTTCGACGCATTCACGCATCACCGACCAGATATGCAGCAGGCCGCTGCGGATCTCGGCATCGCTGCGCCAGGCCCGCTCGTTGGCCATCATCAGCTCGGAAACCCGCAGGCCGTGCTTGTTGCACAAGGCCAGCAGTTCGACGGCGCTGGAGAAGTCGTAAGGCAATTGCACTTCGCTGGTCGGCGCGATGCCGGATTCGGCTTCCGCCGCTTCGATGATGAAACCGCCGCCCACCGAGTAGTACGTCTGCTCGTTCAACAGGCCGTTTTCGCCGTAGGCATGCAGGGACATGGCGTTGGGGTGGTAGGGCAGGCTTTCGTCCAGCAGCAGGAGGTCGTGTTGCCAGTTGAAGGCAATCGACGTGCGGCCGCCGAGCAGCAATTGGCCTGACTCGCGCAGTTGCTGGATGCGTGGGCCGATACTGGTGGGGTCGATGCTGTCTGGCCATTCGCCCATCAGGCCCATCACGCAGGCGCGGTCGGTGGCGTGGCCGACACCGGTGGCGGACAGCGAGCCGTACAAGCGCACCTCTACGCGACGGGTTTCGTCGAGCAATTGCTGGTCGATAAGCGCTTGGACGAAGGTCGCCGCGGCCCGCATCGGGCCGACGGTATGGGAGCTGGAAGGACCGATGCCCACTTTGAATAGATCGAAAACACTGATAGCCATGCTAAACCCTTACAAGCAATGGAGTAGGAATCGCTGCCATGTTTTGTAGGACAAGCGGAATTGGCGCGATACTGAGCCTCTGGATCGGCACTGACCAACGAATTATCCTAAGACACCCTTTAGCAGGACTAAACCCTATGGCTCGCCCGCTTCATGGCCAGACCTACGTCTGGTTGCACGTTTTTTCCTGCGCGGCACGGCATTTGTCGTTCACCCGCTGCGCCGAGGAACTGCACATCACCCCGGGCGCGGTCAGCCAGCAAATCCGTCAGTTGGAGGAGCGTCTGGGGTTTCGCCTGTTCCATCGGCGCGCACGCGGGGTTGAGCTGAGCGCAGAGGGCCAGCGGTTGGCGATCACCGTGGGCGAGGCCTATGGCAGCATCGATGCCGAGTTGCAGCGGCTGGACGCCGGGATGATCAGCGGCACCTTGCGCCTGCGCTCGATCCCGTCGTTTCTCGGCAAATGGCTGACCCCGCGTTTGCCGCGTTTGCAGCAGCGCTTCCCGGATATCCAGCTGCGCATGGTTGCCGAAGACAGCAGCGTCGCCCTGCACGAGGGCGACTTCGACCTGGCCATCGACCTTAACGACGGCAGCTATCCCGGCTTGTTGTCCACAGCCTTGCTGGACGAGCAGATTTTCCCGGTGTGCGCACCGAGCCTGCTGCGGGGGCGACCGCCACTGCATGGCCCCGCTGACCTGGTGCATTTCCCGCTGCTGCACGACATCACTGCCTGGCGTGGGAGTTATGAGTACGCAGAGTGGGAGTTCTACCTGAACGCCATCGGCTATGACGCCGCCGACGTACGGCGCGGTCATACCTTCAACCGCAACCACCTGACCATCGAGGCGGCGATTGCCGGCATGGGCGTGGCGATTGCCCGGCGTACCTTGCTCAATGACGAACTGGAACGCGGCACCTTGATCGTGCCATTCGGCCTCGCCGTCCCCAACCACAAACGCTATGTGCTGCTGTACGCGCCGGGTGCGCTGAGCCATCCGGGCGTGCGGGCGGTGCATGACTGGCTGGTGGAGGAAGCGGAGATTTTTCGCGGATTGCACCCGTTGGGAGAGGGGCAATTGTAAGGAAGTTGGCGGTAAGAAGATGTAACCAACTCCCCACCCTAACAGCGTTTTTGGTTGTAGTCAGGGTTAATTTGTAATGTGGGATTTATCTTTGCAAAGGGGTTGAAATGTTCCTCTGTCTGCTCAATTGTGTAATCAGGAGGTCATGGTTTTCACCCATCCGGTGAAGCAGGAATGGCCTTCGGCGAGCTAGCTGAAATAAGGGAAAACTATGCAAATCCAAGTCAATAGCGATAACCATATTGAAAGCAGCATCCGACTGGAGGAGTGGGTACGTACCACCATTGAGAGCACGCTCGAACGTTACGAAGAAGATCTGACCCGCGTCGAGGTTTACCTGCGGGACGAGAACGGTGACAAGCCCGGCCCACACGATCTGAGTTGCCGACTGGAAGCACGGCCAAAAGGCCATCAACCGCTTTCGGTCCTCCATAAAGCCGATACGCTGGAACAGGCGATCGATGGCGCAGCGACCAAGCTGGAGCATGCCCTGGAGCATCTGTACGGCAAACTGCGCGGCAAACCACGCGCCGCGGGTCAAAGCCTGCCCAATACCAAGGCCGACGAGGCCGAGCTAGAAGAGGAATTCCTGGAAAACGAACAGGCTGCGCTTAACGGCTGATAGCTGATACTTTTTTCAACCCCACTGAAAACGGGCCTGCAGATGCAGGCCCGTTTTTTTATGCGCAAAAGGTCAGCGCGGGCTGCGCCGGAAAAAACAGGCGCTCAAGGCCGCCAGTGCGCACGCTCCAACGCCGGCATACAACATGGCCCATCCCGCACCGTTGCGCAGCGCGGCCTGGGCGATCAGTGGGCCCTGCGGCAACACGTCCAGCTTGCCGGCGGCGATGTCCTGACTGAGGGTGGCCAACTGTGCCGTGCCAGGCAATACGCCAGCCAGGTAATGAGCGATCCCGAGTATCAACACCAACCCCATCAACGCGATATTCAGCGCCAGGGTGATCAGACGTGCACTGAAGTCGATGCCCGAGGCCATCCCTGCGCGGTCGGATGAAACTGAGCCGGTGGTGGTGTTGGTGGTGGGCGAGTTGGTAAACGCCAAGCCGCTGCCGGCAATCCCACAGGCGATCAGGACCCATACCACACTGGGCTGGCCGCTATGATTGATCGCCGCCATTGTCACAAACCCCACGCCCATCAGGCCCAGGCCCAATGGAATGATGCGTTCGGCGCCATAGCGCAGGGCCAGGCGTTCAGCCAGCGGCGGCACCACCAACGTGGGCAGGGTATAGGCGAGCAGGGCGAGCCCGGTGAGCATGGTGTCGTAGCCCAGGCCGGCCTGGAAATACAGCGGCAGGTAGATCATGAAGGGCCAGAAGCTGAAGTTCATGCCGATCGAGCCCATCAGCGCGCCGTTGAAGCGCGGGATGCGAAACACCGAGAAGTCGAACATCGGATGCAGGCTGCGCCGCTCGACAACCACGAACAACAACAGGCTGCCCACCGACAGTCCGGCCCAGCCGAGCATGGCCGGGGTGGCAAAGCCGCTCTCGGTGCCCTGGGTGATGAAATAAACCAGGGCGAACACTGCCAGGGTGAGGGTGGCCATACCGGCTATATCGAGGCGATGGGCCGCCGGGTCACGGGATTCCTGCACGCTGATGCGCAGCAACACCAGGGTGAACAAGGTCAACGGCACATGCACCAGGAACACCCAGCGCCAATCCGCCACCGCCAGGATCAATGCCCCCACCATCGGCCCGAAACCCAGGCCCACCCCGGCGATCACGCCCCACACCGCAAAGGCCCGGGCCCGGGTCGCCGGCTCGCGGAACTGGTGCGACAGGATCGCGAACTGGCAGATCATCATCGCCCCGCCACCCACGCCCTGGACAAAACGCGCCGCGATCAGCGTGGACGCATCGTTCGCCAGCCCGCAGGCGAGCGAAGCCAGCCCGAATACCCACAGGCACAGCACCAGCATGCGTCGGCGGCCAAAGCGATCGGCCAATGTGCCGGCGGCCATCAGCACGCTGGTGCAGGCCAGGGTGTAGGCGTTCATGATCCATTGGGCGTCCTGGAAGCCGGTGCCCAGTTGCTGCTCAAGGGTGGGCAGGATGACCGGCACGCTGGAAATCTCCAGCCCGAACATCAGCGCCACCAGGCACACGGCGGTGAGCGCAAGGCCGTCCCGGGCGGTACGTGGCGGGTTGATGGCGGATACAACGGCGTCGGGTGGCATGGCCTCTTCCTTTCAATGGGGGAAGGTGTCATTTTCACGGGAACCTGATTCTTTATTAGCGATACTTCTTCCTGTGATAAGGGAATATAGGGCGACAAACGATCATGGCCACTCCGCGTTTTGATGGTGTTGAACTGTTTTTGCAGATCGTCGAGAGCGGCAATCTGACGGAGGCCGCCGAACGGCTGAACCTCACGCGCTCGGCGGTGGGCAAAGGCTTGGCACGTCTGGAAGCGCGGCTGGGGACGTCTTTATTGCAACGCTCCACCCGGCGCCAGCGTTTGACCGAAGACGGGCAGGCCTACTACGAGCACTGCCTGCGTGCACTGGCAGAGCTGGAAGCGGCTGAATCCGTGCTGGAAAGTGGCCGCCAGCAGCCACGAGGGCGGTTACGGGCGAGCCTGCCTTTGGCATTCGGCCACCACTATGCGGCGCCTGCGTTGTGGGGGCTGATGGACCGTTTTCCGCAACTGGAAATCGAGATTTCCTTCTCCGACCGATTGATCGACTTGGCGCAGGAAGGCTTCGACCTGGCGGTGCGCATTGGCGCATTGCCTGACACCGACCGCTTGAGTGCACGTCGCCTCGGCGAACAGGCGATTGCCCTGGCGGCGTCACCCGCGTACTTGCAGCGCACACCTCGTATTGACTCCATCGACGACCTGGCCGGGCACCGGGGCATTGCCTATCGCAGCAATGCCCCGCACCGCGAGCGAGTCGCCTCGCCGTTGATCCTCGATGACCTGCAGGCCGTGGCCGATGCCGCCATCGCCGGGGTCGGCCTGGCCTGGTTGCCCAGTTGGCTGATCGCCCACTACGTGTTGCGCGGGCAACTGCAGGCGGTGCTGCCGGGCCACCGCGAGCAACCGATGCCGATCCATGTCATCTGGCCCACGGCGACGCACATGCCGGCCAAGACCCGTTGCGCCATCGACGCGTTGGTGGCCGGCACACCGTCGTGCCTGGCGGGTAGCTGATCAGAACGCGATGGACGTCTGCACATACAGCGTGCGCGGCTCGCCGACGTATTTGCCCTTGTTGTTATCGTCAAACGAGCGGGTGTAGTACTGCTTGTTGAAGATGTTTTTCACACCCACCGCCACGTTCAAATCCGACAGCTGCGGGCCAAAGTCGTACGCCGCGCGGCTGCTGAACAGCATGTAGCCAGGAATGCGTCCGGTGCTGCCATCAGCACTTTCTGCTTCAGTGTTGGCGTTGTCGGCAAACTGGCTGCTCTGGTAGCTGCTGTCCACGTTCAACTTCCAGCGACCTTCGGTGTAACCCACACCCAGCGTGCCCTTGTGCTTGGAGGAGAAGGGTACGCGGTTGCCTTTGTTCGGGCCGTCTTCGCGGATGGTGGCGTCGACGTAGGCGTAGGTGGCGTACACATCAAAACCGGCGAGCGCCGGGCTCAAGCCGTCGAGGGCGTAGTTGATGCTGGACTCGATGCCCTGATGGCGGGTTTCGCCGCGGGCGATCACGGTGTCGTTGGTCTGGTTGCTGTCGTACTGGTTGTCGAAGTTGATCAGGAACGCGCCGATCTCGGCGCGCAAGGTGCCGTTGTCATAGCGTGTGCCGAGTTCCCAGGTGCGGGCTTTTTCCGGCTTCACTTCGCCACTGGTCACGCGGTTGGGCATCTGGCTGTACTGCACGCTGCCGAACGATCCTTCGGTGTTGGCATAGAGGTTCCAGTCGTCCGTCAGGTGGTAGAGCACGTTCAACGCCGGCAGGGCGGTGTTGTAGTCACCCTTGTATTTGACGTTGCTGAGGTTGTTGGTCTGCTGGGACTCGATCATCTCGTAGCGGATGCCCGGGGTGATGGTCCATTTGCCGATATCAATCCGGTCGTCGACGAAGAACGCATTGGCTTCGGTGCTGCCCCGGGTGTCGCGGTCGTTGCGGCTGTCGGTGGTCGGCAGTTGCTGATTGGCGGTAATTGGCGTGCGGTAGCGCAGTTCGTGGCCGGCCTCGTTGATGTAGCGGTAGCCCACGCCGACTTCGTGGCTGGTTGGGCCGAGGTCGAAGCCTTGGGCGAAACGGGTTTCCAGGCCGCGTACCCAATACTCGCGGGGCGACAGGGAGAGGAAATTGCCCTGGTCCAGGTAACCGCTGCGCAGGGTGGTGGTGAAGAAGCTGTTGACCGTGAATTCCCGGCGATCTTCCTGGTAGCGATAGCCCGCGTTGAACATGGTACGCCGGCCCCAGAACTGGTCGTAGGGGCGGGTGGACTGGTACGGGTCGGCCTTGTAGGCCGCGGTGCTCAAACCACCGGGCATATCGGCCTTGCCTTCGTAGTACTGCGCCATGGCGTTGAAGCTGTTGGCGTCGTCCAGCTGGTACTTGCCCTTGAGGATCAGGTCGTCGATGCGGGTGTCGCTGTTCTCGCGCCAATCACCACCACGGGTGCCGGAATACAGGATCGCGCCGCCCAGGCCGTTGTCCGCCGTGCCGCCGGCCAGCAGGTTGCCGGTGGTCTTGAAGCCATCGTGGCTGGAAGACGGGCTGGTTTCGGTTTGCAGGCCGCCTTTCACCGTTGGCGCATCGGGAATCGCGCGCGTGACGAAGTTGACGATGCCGCCGACGTTCTGCGGGCCATAACGCACTGCGCCGCCGCCGCGTACCACGTCCACGGCATCCATGTTGCCCATGCTGATGGGCGCGAACGACAACTGCGGCTGGCCATACGGCGCGAACGGCACCGGGATGCCGTCCATCAAGACCGTGGAGCGCGAGGCCAGGCGTGGGTTGAGCCCGCGAATGCCGAAGTTCAGCGCCATGTCGTGGCTGCCGGTGCCGTTGTTTTCCGGGGCGTTGACCCCGGGAATGCGGTTGAGCACGTCGCGGGCCTGGGTGGCGCCCTGGCGTTCGAATTCTTCGCGGCGGATCACGTCCCGGGCGCCCGGGTGCTCGAAGACGTTGGTTTGTGCCGCGTCCCCCAGCCAGTCGCCGACCACGTTGGAGGTGCCCAATTCGAGGGTGGCCGGAGCATTCGCCGGTTGCAGGCTGAAGGCGTTGTTGCCCTCGGCACGGGCTTGCAGGCCGGTGCCTTTGAGCAACGCATTCAAGCCTTCTTCAGCGGTGTAGTTGCCCGACAGGCCAGGGCTTTGCACGCCGGCAGTCACGTCCGAGCCAAATGAAATCAGCACGCCGGCTTCCCGGCCAAATTGATTCAGCGCCGCTTCCAGTGACGTAGGGGCGATGCGGTAGGGCTTGGCGTCGGCCGCCATTACGTAGGGAACGGTGCTGAAACTGAGGCTGGCCCCCAGCAACAAGTGGCGCAGGGTGCGGGCGAGTGGCGTCAGGCGAGTCGGTTGCTGGGGCATGAAGTGCGGTCCTGAGAAGGAAGGATCAAGGTGGCTTTCCTTCTCTGTCACGCGAGGTGCGGAAAACGGCTCACGGGGTTTGAAAATATTTCAGGCACGGGCTTCGACAGTGACCCAGTAGCGGGTAAACCGCCGGACCCTGACCGGCAGGCTGACTTGCAGCAGGTCCAGGATTCGCTCGCTGTCGTCCAGCGGGTAGCTGCCGGAAATCAGCAGGTTGGCCACCTGCGGGTCGCAATTGAGCTGGCCACGGCGATAACGGCTCAATTCGGCGAGGAAATCTTCCAGGCGCATGTGGGCCGCCACCAGCATGCCGTCGGCCCAGGCGCCGCTGCCGGCGTCGGTGGGGCGGGCGGTGTCCCAGCCTTTGCGGGTGAAATTGACCTGATGGGCTTTCTCCACCGACAACGGCAAACCGCTATAGGTGTTGGGCATCACGTCAACGTGCCCATCAAACACCGCCAGTTGTGTGTGATCGTTGAATTGCCGCACGTTCAGCCGCGCCGCCTGGGCGCTGAGCAGACCCTGGGAAGTGATGACCCGCAGCGGGGCGTTGCCGGGTTTGGCGGTCAGCAGGATTTCGCCTTCGAGCAGGCGGATCAAGCGTTGCTGGCCATCAAAATGCACATCCACCGCACTGCCGGTGTTGAGCTGCAACTGGCTGCCATCCGCCAGCTGGAACTTGCGCCGTTGGCCGATGGGGCTGCGGTAGTCGGCACTCAACGGCGGCAATATATGTTGCTGGCGCAAACCCCAGGCCGCTGCCGACCCGGCGCCGAGTATCAGCAACAACTTCAGGGCCTGACGACGACTGTTGGATTTCGGTGCATTCAAGGCGGCGTGGGCCAGGGGTGATGGCATCCCGCGCAAGCGCTGGTTCACTCGCTGGATGTGCTCCCAGGCCCGCTGATGTTCGCTGTGGGCGTCCAGCCACTGTTGCCAGGCCGCCTGTTTGCGTGGGTTGAGCGGGCCCTGCTGCATTTCCATCAGCCAGTGCACCGCTTGTTCGGCGACTTGCGTTGAGAAACTCATAGGGCGAAGTAGCAGCGCATCGCCGCTTTATTCAGATGGCGCTTGACCGTGGCGATGGAGATGCCCAGTTCCGCGCCGATTTGCGCGTAGGTCAGGCCGTCGAGCTGGGACAGCAGGAACGCGCGTTTGACCAGGGGCGCCAGGCCATCCAGCAACTGGTCCAGCTCCATCAGGGTTTGCAGGATGATTGCCCGCTCTTCCTCCGACGGCGCCACGTGTTCGGGCATTTGTGCCAGGGCGTCGATGTAGGCGCGCTCCAGGTCCTGGCGGCGGTAATGGTTGCACAGCACACGCTTGGCGATGGTGGTGAGGAAGGCGCGAGGTTCGATCAGCGTCGGTGTTTCCCGTGCGGTGAGCACGCGGATGAAGGTGTCCTGGGCCAGGTCGGCGGCGCTTTCCGGGCAGCCGAGCTTGCGTCGCAACCAGCCGGTAAGCCAGTGGTGATGGTCGTGGTACAGGACTTCGACGGTGTTGGACGGCTGCAACGCGCACACTCCGGCAGCATGGGCATGCTTTAGAGAACAAGAATTGTTCGCATTGTAGGGCGCGCAGGCGGGTTCGGCAATTGCCAGTGATGCGTTCTCTTTTGCTTATGAGAACCTTTATCATTAATATTGCGCACTGACGAACCTGGCGCCTTGTGCATGAAACGCAAAACCTCACTTCCCGTTTCCTACCGTCTTGCCGTGACGTCGCGGGTGCTGGCGGCTGTGGTCGGCGGTTACCTGCTGGCCTCGCTGGCCAGCGTGTGCATGACGCTGTGGCTGCCCACCAGCCGCGCCGATGCGGTGATCAGCGGCATGCTGAGTTCGTTTGTGTTCTACCTGTTGGCAGTCATCTGGTGCTTCGCCTGCCGCACGGCCTGGCGCGCCTGGTTTGGCGTGTTGCTGCCCAGCGCGATAATGGCCACGTTCGCCGGGTTGGCGTACTGGATGGCGCGCACATGAAAGAGGGCTTCCGCCAGGCCATGGCCTGGTTGCACACCTGGGCCGGGCTGATCTTTGGCTGGCTGCTGTTTGCGATTTTCCTGACGGGCACCCTGTCGTATTTCAAGGACGAAATTACCCACTGGATGCAGCCCGAAGTGCAGGCGCATCCCGTCGATGACGCCCGTAGCCTGGCCGCCGCCCAAACCTATCTGCAACACCAGGCGCCCAATGCCGCGCGCTGGTTTATCACCTTGCCGAGCAGCCGTGAGCCGGGCCTGTCGGTGATGTGGCAAGACAAGGTCGACCCGGGCAAGCGCGGCAATTTCGTCGAAAAACTTCTCGATCCCGTCAGCGGCCAGCAGGTCCAGGCCCGGGAGAGCATGGGCGGCGAATTCTTCTATCGTTTCCACTTCCAGCTGCAAATGCCGTATCCCTGGGGGCGCTGGCTGTCGACCATCGCCGCGATGGTGATGTTCGTGGCGTTGATCACCGGGATCATCACCCACAAGAAAATCTTCAAGGACTTCTTCACCTTCCGCCCGCGCAAGGGCCAGCGTTCCTGGCTCGACGGGCACAACGCCGTGGGCGTGCTGGTGTTGCCGTTCCACTTGATGATCACCTACAGCAGCCTGGTGATTTTCATGAGCATGGTGATGCCGGCGAGCATCCTCGCTTCCTACGGCAACGACACCCGTGCGTTCTTCAACGATGTGTTTCCGGCCACCGACAATGCGCCGGCCCTCGGCCAGCCGGGGCAATTGCTGCCACTGGGTCCGATGTACGAGCAGGCGCGCGAGCAATGGGCCGGCGGGCATGTCGGACGGCTGGTGGTGAATAATCCAAGCGATGTAAACGCCTCGGTCAATGTGTTCCGCGCCGGGTCGGATCGAGTGGTGCATGACTTTGGCAGCACCGTCTCATTCAACGGCACCACCGGCGAACTGTTGCGGGTGAGCGGCGAGCAGTCGCTGCCGGCGGCGATTGGTGGCAGCTTCTACGGTTTGCACATGGGCCATTTCGCCGGCCCGGTATTGCGCTGGCTGTATTTCATCTGCGGCCTCGCGGGCACGGCAATGATCGGCACCGGGCTGGTGATGTGGCTGGGCAAGCGTCAGCTCAAGCACACCAAAACCGGTGTGCTGCCCTTTGAGCTGCGGCTGGTGGACGTGCTGAACATCGCCAGCATGTCCGGCTTGATGATCGCCATCGCTGCATTCTTCTGGGCCAACCGCCTGTTACCAGCCAGCTTTGCCGGGCGCTCGGACTGGGAAGTACAAGCCTTCTTTATTGCCTGGGGCCTGAGCGTCCTGCACGCGATTGTTCGTCAGGGGCGCCGCGGCTGGGTTGAGCAATTGAGTGTGGGCGCGCTGCTGTTTATCGGCGTGCCGGTGCTCAACGCGCTGACCACGACCCAGCATTTGGGTGTGACCCTGGCCAACGGCGACTGGGCCATGGCCGGCTTCGACCTGACGTGCCTGGGCAGCGGTGTGTTCCTCGCCTGGGCTGCCTGGAAAATGCAGCACCGCCGCGTCCCTCAGCCCAAGGCCGAACGTGCCCGGCCATTGACCCTCAAGGGCGAGGTGAACTGAATGCTCCTGGCGCTATTGCTGTGTTACGCAGGGTTTACCGCGTTGTGCCTGTCCATGGACCGGCACCATGGCGAACTGCTGCACAGTAAACCTTCGCCTCGTCGGCGCCTGGGTTTGCGCGTGGGCGGCTGGCTGCTGTTGATTGTCTCGATCTGGCCGGCGGTGCTCGCGACCGGGTGGAGCCAGGGGTTGGTGGAGTGGTGCGCGGTCTTGATGCTCAGCGGGTTGTTGCTGGTGTTGCTGTTGCCGTATCGGCCAAGGCTGGCCTTGATCCTGGCGGGCCTCGGCCTGCTGGCCAGTCCGGTTGCGGCCTTCGCGACCCTTTGAGTCCACCGTTGATGATCACCACGCCTCCCGAACACCCAGAGCAGCACGCAGACGCGGCGGGCGGACGGGCGCATTTCCTGCAGGTGTTCCTGTCCCAGCGCTCGCAGATGGAAGCGCTGGTCAGCCGCCGCGTGGGCTGCCGTGCGACGGCGGCGGACCTGGTGCAGGATTTGTTCCTGCGCTTCTGGCGCCGGCCGCTGGTGCAGGTCGAGGAACTCAGCACCTACCTGCTGCGCTGCGCCGGCAATATCGCCATCGACCACCTGCGCAGCGAAGGCGCCCGGGTGCGCAGCAGCGAAGGCTGGCTGCCGGAACAACAGGATAACCAGGGCTGCGAACCCCAGGCCGCGCTGGAGGCGGGCAATGATCTGCGTCACGTTGAAGCAGCCTTGCGCAGCCTGCCGGAACGTACCCGGCAGATTTTCCTGCTCAACCGCATCCATGGCCGCAAGTACGCGGAAATCGCCAAGGCCATGGGCCTGTCCCAAAGCGCCGTGGAAAAACATATGATGCGTGCCCTCGAAGCCTGCAAGGCCAGCCTTCGTGAACCATCGCCAAGGAAAGCCCCGTGAACCCCACCGCCAGCGTCACCCCGACGCCCGACCAGGAACAGGCCGCACTGGCCTGGTTGAGCCTGTTGCATGACCAACCCAGCAGTGGCGACCAGGCCACGTTCAGCCGTTGGCTGCGGGCCGATCCTGCGCATGTGGAAGCCTACGCCCAGGCCCAGGTGCTGTGGGAATTGAGTGAAGTACCGGCCAGAACGTTGGCGGATGAAGATGCCCTGGCGCTGCAGGGTTACTTGAACGCGATGAATACCTCGAAACGCTCCAGCGTGCGGCGCTGGTCTGGCGCCCTGGCCATGGCCGCCTGCCTGCTGGTGATGATCTCGATGGGCGCCGGCTGGCAGCCGTCACGCTGGGTCGATGACTTCGGCGCGGATTACGTCACCGCGCCGGGTGAGGTGAAGACCGTGACCCTGGCCGATCAAAGCCAGGTCACCCTGGACGCCGACAGTGCGATCGCAGTGGATTTCAAGCATGGCGAGCGCCATATCCAGCTACGCCGTGGCGCCGGTTTTTTCAGTGTGACCCACACTGGCGAATCCTTTGTGGTCGAGGCCGGCAGCGGCGAAGCACGGGTGCTCGGCACGCAGTTTGAGGTGCGCCTGCAACCGGCAGGTGCGCAGGTGACGGTGTTGTCCGGTCGGGTTGGGGTAACGCCGTCGAAGTATGCTCAGCAACAGATTCTGACGGCCGGCCAGCAAGTGGCCTACGTCGACGGTGTCGCCGATGAGCTGCACGCGGTCGACAGCGAGTCGCGCCTGGCCTGGCGCGATGGTTGGCTCAACTACTACAAGGCGCCGCTGGCCGATGTGGTGCAAGACCTCGGCCGCTACTATCCGGGGCGCATTCTGCTGCTCAACGAAGACCTCGGCGCCCGGCGTGTCAGCGGCAGTTTCCCGAGCAAGGACCCCCAGGCGGTGCTCAATGCGTTGCAGGCGGTCTTGGGGTTTGAACAACACTCGCTGCTCGGTCGGATGATCGTATTGCGCTAGATACAGAGCGCTACGCCGCAATGGCGTGGCGCTGTCATTACTTGCACCACCTTCCCTTGAAAATCCCCATGCCTTGGCACATCCGTGTGTGTGGACCTTTCATTTAACCTTCATCGCAATCGCCAAAACCTGTAACCAAATCGTTACGTGATGCACGGATGATCCTCGGATTCCTGAGCAGGTGGTCAGGAAGATTGGCGGCGCTGTTCACCCGGCCGAGATCGCCAATACCTCCCCCATAACAACAGATAGATGCATGTAAGGGATCTACTCGTGACCTACAACAAACTCTATGCCCTGCTTTTAGCATCGGGCCTGGGCGGCTTTGCGCCGCTGGTTCTGGCAGACGATTCCCAGGATGTCGGTTCGGTGCACGTCGCCGGCGAACGTACCCTGGGCACCGGCCACATGATTCAGGAAGAAAGTGCCAAGGCCCGGTCCACCGTGACCAAGGAAGCCATGGACGAAATGTCCCCGACGGCCAACGCCATCGACAAGCTCAAGTACACCCCGGGCATCAACGTTTCCAACGACGACGCCAGCGGCATGAGCGGCACCAGCTTCACCATGCGCGGCATGAACTCCGACCAGGTCGGGGTTTCCATGGACGGCGTGCCGATCAACGACTCCGGCAGCTACGGTGTTTACGCCAACCAATTGGGCGACCCGGAAAACGTCGGCGAAGTATTTGTCACCCAGGGCTCCTCGGAAGCGGACGGCCCGCACATTGGTTCCAGCGGCGGCAACATCGGCATGGTCACCATTCGGCCGACCAAGGAGCCGGGGCTGTTCGTCAAGCAATCCATGGGTTCGAACAACCTGACAAAGTCCTTCGCCCGTATCAACACCGGCGACCTCGGCGGCTTCAAGACCTGGGTGTCGGCCTCTCACACCGAAGGCGACAAGTGGCGCGGCAAGGGCACCTTGCGGGGCGACAAGGTAGAGTGGAGCACGCTGTTCGAAGACGACAACGGCAACACCAGCAACTTCACCATGAAGTACAACACCCAGGAAAACTACAACTACAACACGCTGAGCAAGAGCCAGTTCCAGCAACAGGGCCGCCGCCTGGATTACGCGGAAACGCCGGTCTACAAGAACGGATTGCTGTCGTCTTCCTACAAGCTCAACCGCAACCCATTTGAAAGTGTCATGACCACCTTCACCCAGCGCTGGCGCCTGCGTGATGACCTGGCCCTGACGGTTGCGCCTTACTACTACTGGGGCAACGGCGGCAGTTTCAGCGGCCAGACCGCGACCAACCTGGGGCCGAAGTCCGACAAGAGTGGCAACTACGACCTGAGCAACCTCAAGTCGGCCAACTACTATCGCCCCTCGTGGACCGAAACCTGGCGCCCTGGCGTGACGGTCAAAATGAAATGGGACATCAACGAGGAGCACAGCCTGGATTACGGCTACTGGTACGAGCGCGCTCGCCAGCGCCAGACCCAGCCGTATATCGGGATCAACAGCGAAGGTGCACCGGACGACGTCTGGGGCGATTACAACAGCGGCGGCCAGGTAGTCGACAAGAACGGCAAGACTGTCCAGGGGCGTCATCAATACACCGTGACCCCGGCCCAGAAGCTGTGGGTGCAGGACAGCTGGCAAGCCACGCCAGACCTGAGCTTTGTCGGCGGGCTGGCGTACCAGTACGTCGAACGTGACGGCGACAACCTGGGTAGCCTGTACGACAAGCCGGAAAAGCGTAACGCCCGCTACCATCAGTTCCTGCCGAACTTCAGTGCCAAGTACCAGGTCGACGAGAGCAACCAGGCGTTCTACAACGTCACTCGCAACATGCGCACACCGCAGAACTACGTGCTGTACAACAAGGGCGATTCCCTCAACCTCAACCCCGAGCTGAGCTGGAACCAGGAACTGGGCTGGCGCTACACCGAAGAGAAAATGGCCCTCAGCGCCACCCTGTTCTACATCACCTTCAAGGACCGTCAGCTGTCGACCACCGACTTGAACGGTGACTACGTGATGGCCAACGTCGGTGACGTGACCAACAAAGGCCTGGAGTTGGAGTGGAGCGGCCTGCTGCCGTACAACTTCAACTACTACGCGTCGTACACCTATACCAAGTCCGAGCAGCAGGACGACTTTGTCAGCAAGAACGTGTTGTTGCCGACCAAGGGCAACCAGTTGGCCAACGTGCCGGAAAACATGCTCAACCTGGTGTTTGGTTACGACGACAAGCGCTACTACGGCAACATTGCCGGCAAGTATGTCGGGGCGTTCTACGGTGATTTGACCAACAACGAGAAAATCTCCGGGCGCACCGTGTTTGATCTCAACGCCGGTATCTACCTGCCGGTGGACAAGAAGGTCTTCAAGTCGGCCGCGCTGCGCTTCTCGATGCTCAACGTGTTTGATAAGGAATACTTGAGCTCGGCGCGCACCGTGTCGTTCAACTCGGCGCCGGTAAATGGCCTGGCGGCCAGCTCGGCGTATTACAACGTGGGTGAAGAGCGTACGGCGATGGTTTCCCTGGAGGCCAATTTCTAACGCGTACGCAAACCCAATGTGGGAGCGGGCTTGCTCGCGAAAGCGGTGTATCAGTCGCCAGATGTATTGACTGAACCAGCGCATTCGCGAGCAAGCCCGCTCCCACATTTGATCTGCGGTATTTTACAGAGTGAGTTACTTCAGGGCCGCCATGATCGCTTCCGGGTTGTAGTCGCGAATCAGCGTGCCGTTCACGTCCACAAACGGAATCCCGCCGCCCCCCAACGCCTCGTACGCCTTGCGCGCCTGGGCGTCCTTCTCGATATCGAACGCCTGGTAGGGAATCCCCTTGGAATCCAGAAAGCGCCGGATCTGTTTGCAGTAGCCGCACCACTCGGTGGAATACAGCACCACGCGCGCTGCCGCGCGTGTCTGCTCCGGCACCACCTGGGAGGGGTTGAACAGCCGCTCGATCTTGCCCCAGTTCTGGAAAACCACCACCACCAGCAACACCAGCAGGACTTTCTTCAGAACCCCGCCCAGCATCAGTTGCGACGCTTGAGCTGGTCGGTCAGCTGGGTCGGCAGGCCCTTGATGATCAAGGTGCCGGCGGCTTCGTCGTATTCGATCTTGTCGCCCAGCAGGTGCGCTTCAAAGCTGATGGACAAGCCTTCGGCACGCCCGGTGAAACGGCGGAACTGGTTGAGGGTGCGTTTATCCGCCGGGATTTCCGGCGACAGGCCGTAGTCCTTGTTGCGGATGTGATCGTAGAAGGCTTTTGGCCGATCTTCATCGATTAACCCGGACAGCTCTTCCAGGCCCATCGGCTCGCCGAGCTTGGCCTGGCTGCTGGCGTAGTCCACCAAGGTCTTGGTTTTCTCGCGGGCGGATTCGTCCGGCAGGTCTTCGCTCTCGACGAAGTCGCTGAAGGCCTTGAGCAGGGTGCGGGTCTCGCCTGGGCCGTCGACGCCTTCCTGGCAGCCGATAAAGTCGCGGAAGTACTCCGAGACCTTCTTGCCGTTCTTGCCCTTGATAAACGAGATGTACTGCTTGGATTGCTTGTTGTTCTGCCACTCGGACACGTTGATGCGCGCGGCGAGGTGCAGTTGGCCAAGATCCAGGTGGCGCGACGGCGTCACGTCCAGCTGGTCGGTCACGGCCACGCCTTCACTGTGGTGCAGCAGGGCGATCGCCAGGTAATCGGTCATGCCCTGTTGATAGTGGGCAAACAGCACGTGGCCGCCGGTGGAGAGGTTGGACTCTTCCATCAGCTTCTGCAGGTGTTCCACCGCAATGCGGCTGAAGGCGGTGAAATCCTTGCCGCCGTCAAAATACTCCTTCAACCAGCCGCTGAACGGGTGCGCGCCGGACTCGGCATGGAAAAAGCCCCAGGCCTTGCCTTGTTTGGCGTTGTAGCTCTCGTTGAGGTCGGCAAGCATGTTCTCGATCGCGGCCGACTCGGCAAGCTCGGAGTCGCGGGCGTGGAGAACTGCAGGGGTGCCGTCGGGTTTTTTGTCGATCAGGTGGACGATGCAATGACGGATCGGCATGGGCTTCTCGGCTGGTTGAAGGGGAGGGGGGGGCTCCCGGAAAAAGTCGTCAGTGTACCGCACCCGCTGGGGATGGCGCTGTTCGGAGGGCGTTTTGAGCGCCATCCGACGGGCCATATGCCTTTTTTTCACGGTTTAGAGCGATAAAGCTGACCAAATGGGTATGTTGAGGCGGATATTTCCCCGTCTCTGTGCTAGTTTTGCCCCGTCTTACGCGCAGTCTGGGCGTTAAGCGTGCATTCAGCATTTGTCAGGTCGAACCAAACCCGGTTTCAGGTATCTATAACCCCGATCTTCGTGGTTATAGCCCTTGGGTGCCAGGCCTTGATGGCAGGGCTCGATGGCTGACACTGCACTCTGCAATCCAAATGAATTTGATAGGGAAGGAACACCACAATGGCTATTACTAAAGACCAACTGATCGCTGATCTGGCTGAAGCTGTAGACGCACCGAAAACCACCGTGCGTGCTCTGCTGGACCAACTGAGCCAGATCGTTGCTGATCAGCTGGAAAACGGCGGCGAAATCACTCTGCCAGGCGTTGGCAAACTGAAAGTGACCGAGCGTCCTGCCCGTACTGGCCGTAACCCTTCGACTGGCGCTGCCATCGAAATCGCTGCCAAGAAAGTTATCAAGCTGGTTGTGGCCAAAGGCCTGACCGACGCTGTTAACAAGTAAGACGCAGCAAAAAAAACCGTGCTCCGGAGCGATCCGGGCACGGTTTTTTGTTGCCTGCGATTTATCAGTCTTTACGGGCCCAACGCTGGCGCCATACCTGTTGCTCGCTCGGGGTCTGGAACGTCCAGGCGACGAAGCGGCTCTGCTTCTGGCCCTGGGACATTTCCACCACCTGGCTTTCCAGCACACCGGCCTTTTTCAGCGCTGTCTGGATCGCCGGCAAGTTCGACGCTTTCGACACCAGCGTGCTGAACCACAGCACCTTGTGCTGGAAATGCGCGCTTTCAGCGATCAACTGCGTCACAAACCGCGCTTCACCGCCTTCACACCACAATTCCGCCGACTGGCCACCGAAGTTCAGCACCGGCAGCTTGCGTTTCGGATCAGCCTTGCCCAGTGCGCGCCATTTACGCTCGCTGCCCTTGGTCGCCTCATCCATGGACGCGTGGAAGGGCGGGTTGCACATGGTCAGGTCAAACCGCTCGCCCGGCTCCAGCAAGCCCAGCAGGATCTGCTTGGGATTGGTTTGCTGGCGCAGCTGGATGGCCTTGTTCAGCCCGTTGGACTGCACGATCGCCTTGGCGGCGGCCACGGCCGTCGGGTCGACTTCCGAGCCGAGGAAATTCCAGCGGTACTCGCTGTAGCCAATCAACGGATAGACGCAGTTGGCGCCCATGCCGATGTCCAGCACCTTCACCGGCGCGCCACGGGGGATCACGCCTTCGTTGACGCTGGCCAGCAGGTCGGCGAGGAAGTGCACGTAGTCGGCACGCCCCGGTACCGGTGGGCACAGGTAGTCAGCCGGGATGTCCCAGTGATTGATGCCGTAGAACGCCTTGAGCAACGCCCGGTTGAACACCCGCACCGCGTCTGGGCTGGCAAAGTCGATGCTTTCCTTTCCGTACGGGTTGATGATTACGAATTGCGCCAGTTCGGGCGTGGTCTTGATCAGCGCCTGGAAGTCGTAACGGCCCTGGTGGCGGTTACGCGGGTGCAAGGTGGCCTCTTTGCGCGGAACGACGGGCTTGGCCGGCGTACTGGATTTTGGCTTCTTGCGCGGTGCTTTGGGTGTGCTGGGGGCGGTCATGGGCTGCGTCGATTCTGCGTTTGTTTCAAAAGTGGCGGGTATTGTCACACATTCCTTGGTCGAACTCGGTCAAATGTGGGAGCTGGCTTGCCTGCGATGCAGGTGACTCGGTGTATCTGCCAGACCGAGGCGATGCCATCGCAGGCAAGCCAGCTCACACATTGGTCGGGTTTCCAAAGAGAAACAGCGGTGTTTTTCCAAGCAAAAAAAAGAGACCCGAAGGTCTCTTTTTCCGCACGGGCAGCCCCTTACAGGCTGGAAATCCGCGCGTGTTGCTCCGCCAGCTTGCCCAAAGCCTGTTCAGCCTCAGCCATTTTGGCGCGTTCTTTCTCGATCACTTCAGCCGGAGCCTTGTCGACGAACGCCGCGTTGGACAGCTTGCCGCCCACCCGCTGCACTTCGCCTTGCAGGCGCAGGATTTCCTTGTCCAGGCGCGCCAGTTCGGCACCCTTGTCGATCAGGCCGGCCATCGGCACCAGCACTTCCATCTCGCCCACCAGTGCGGTGGCGGACAGCGGTGCTTCTTCGCCAGCGGCCAATACGGTGATCGACTCCAGTTTCGCCAGCTTCTTGAGCAGCGCGTCGTTCTCGGTGAGGCGACGCAGGTCTTCGCTGCTGGCGTTCTTCGCGAACACGGCCAGTGGCTTGCCCGGACCGATGTTCATCTCGGCGCGGATGTTGCGCGTACCCATCATCAGGGTCTTGAGCCACTCGATATCGCTTTCGGCCGCCTCATCAATGCGGGCTTCGTTGGCCACCGGCCAAGGTTGCAGCATGATGGTCTTGCCGTCTTTGCCCGCCAGCGGCGCGATGCGCTGCCAGATTTCTTCGGTGATGAACGGCATGAACGGATGCGCCAGGCGCAACGCCACTTCCAGCACGCGTACCAGGGTGTGACGGGTGCCGCGCTGACGTTCGATCGGCGAGTTCTCGTCCCACAGCACGGGCTTGGACAGTTCCAGGTACCAGTCGCAATACTGGTTCCAGATGAACTCGTACAGGGCCTGTGCCGCCAGGTCGAAGCGGAACTGGTCGAGTTGACGGGTCACTTCGGCTTCGGTGCGCTGCAACTGGGAGATGATCCAGCGGTCCGCCAGGGACAGCTCGATGGCCTCGCCGTTCTGGCCGCAGTCTTCGCCTTTATCCAGCACGTAGCGCGCGGCATTCCAGATCTTGTTGCAGAAGTTGCGATAGCCTTCGACGCGGCCCATGTCGAACTTGATGTCGCGACCGGTGGACGCCAGCGAGCAGAAGGTAAAGCGCAGGGCGTCGGTGCCGTAGCTGGCGATGCCATCGGCGAACTCGTCGCGGGTCTGCTTCTCGATCTTCTTCGCCAGTTTCGGCTGCATCAGGCCCGAGGTGCGTTTCTGCACCAGGGTTTCCAGGTCGATGCCGTCGATGATGTCCAGCGGGTCCAGGACGTTGCCCTTGGACTTGGACATCTTCTGGCCCTGGCCATCACGCACCAGGCCGTGCACGTACACGGTCTTGAACGGTACCTGCGGGGTACCGTCTTCGTTTTTCACCAAGTGCATGGTGAGCATGATCATCCGGGCAACCCAGAAGAAAATGATGTCGAAGCCGGTGACCAGCACGTCGGTGGAATGGAATTTCTTCAGGAATTCGGTCTGTTGCGGCCAGCCGAGGGTGGAGAAGGTCCAAAGGCCCGAGCTGAACCAGGTGTCCAGTACGTCGTTGTCCTGTTGCAGCGCCACGTCCGCGCCAAGGTTGTGCTTGGCACGTACTTCTGCTTCGTCGCGGCCCACGTAGACCTTGCCCGACTCGTCGTACCAGGCCGGAATCCGGTGGCCCCACCACAGCTGGCGGCTGATGCACCAATCCTGGATGTCACGCATCCACGAGAAGTACATGTTTTCGTACTGTTTCGGCACGAACGCGATGCGGCCGTCTTCCACGGCAGCAATTGCCGGCTCAGCCAAAGGCTTGGTGGACACGTACCACTGGTCGGTCAGCCAAGGCTCGATGACAGTGCCGGAGCGGTCACCTTTCGGTACCTTCAGGGCGTGGTCGTCAACGCTCACCAGCAGGCCGGCAGCGTCGAAGGCGGCAACGATCTGCTTGCGCGCTTCAAAACGGTCGAGGCCGGCGTATTCAGCCGGGATCTTGCCGTCGATGCTCTCGTTCAGCGTGCCGTCGAGGTTGAACACCTGGCAGGCCGGCAGAACAGCGGCGTTTTTGTCGAAGATGTTCAGCAGCGGCAGGTTATGGCGCTTGCCGACTTCGTAGTCGTTGAAATCGTGGGCCGGGGTGATTTTCACGCAGCCGGTGCCGAATTCAGGGTCGCAGTAGTCATCCGCAATAATCGGGATGCGACGGCCAACCAGCGGCAGCTCGACGAACTTGCCGATCAGCGCCTGGTAGCGCTCATCGTTCGGGTTGACCGCGACGGCGGCGTCGCCGAGCATGGTTTCCGGACGGGTGGTGGCGACGATCAGGTAATCATTGCCTTCGGCGGTCTTGGCGCCGTCAGCCAGCGGGTACTTGAGGTTCCACAGGAAACCTTTCTCGTCGTGGTTTTCCACTTCAAGGTCGGAAATCGCCGTGTGCAGCTTGGTGTCCCAGTTGACCAGGCGCTTGCCGCGGTAGATCAGGCCGTCTTCATGCAGGCGCACGAAGGCTTCCTTCACGGCTTCCGACAGGCCGTCGTCCATGGTGAAGCGCTCGCGGCTCCAGTCGACGGACGAGCCCAAGCGACGGATCTGACGGCTGATATTGCCGCCGGACTGATCCTTCCATTCCCAGATTTTCTCGAGGAATTTCTCGCGGCCCAGGTCGTGACGGTTCTGGCCGGTGGCTTCCAGTTGGCGTTCCACCAGCATCTGGGTGGCGATACCGGCGTGGTCTGTACCTGGTTGCCATAGGGTGTTGCGACCCTGCATGCGGCGGAAACGAATCAGGGCATCCATGATCGCATTGTTGAAGCCATGGCCCATGTGCAGGCTGCCAGTGACGTTCGGTGGCGGAATCATGATGGTGTAGGCATCGCCCGCGCCTTGCGGAGCGAAATAATTCTCGGACTCCCAGGTCTGGTACCAGGAAGTTTCAATAGCGTGCGGCTGGTAGGTCTTATCCATGCGCGGCGGGACCCTAGTTGGCATTAATTCAGGAAAGCCGACAAGTATAACGGGGGATAGGGGAGAGGGGTAGGAGCGAGCTTGCTCGCGAAAAACCTGAGGGCGGCGCGTTCATTCAGGATGTACGCGTTATCGTTCACGCCCTTCGCGAGCAAGCCCGCTCCCACAGGGGATATGTGTCAGCCTTAGTTCTGGTACTGGCTCAACAACCGCTCCATGCGCGCATCCAGCCGGCGCTTGATCTCGGTTTCGATATGCGGGGCAAAATCGTCGATCACGTCTTGCATGATCAGTTGCGCGGCGGCGCGCAGTTCGTTGTCCAGGTGCAGCAGCAGGGCGTCGGGGGCTTTTTCGGCGGCAGGTACGGCAACAGCCGCAGCCGGCGCAGCTTGCACCGCGGGCGTTTCGACAGGTTCCGGCGTAACCGGCTTGCCACCCACCATATCGAACAGCAGGGGAATTTGTACGTCACCGTTGACCGCATCGGTCAGCAGCGGCGGTTGCAGGTCATCATCACCGAGCAGCTTGCGGATCGACTCAAGGTCGTCCAGCAGGTGGTCAGGGTCTTTTAGCGGGTTTGGAGTGTCCATCGTGTGCTCAAAGTCGTTGTAGCCGGTGATCTTGCAGAGAATAGCCCTGTTCGCGGTAGAAACGGAAACTCTCCCGCGCGGCCTGACGAATAGCCGGGTCTTCCACCACCACTTCCGCCACGCGGGCGAAACCCTTGGCGAAGGCCGGTACTTTCAGGTCAAGGTTGACCAGCAGGTCTGTGTGATCGCCGCAGCTGTCGCCCAAACCCAGTACTACCAGGCCTTCCGGTTCTGATTCGGCGGGACCGTGGGGCACGAAGCTTTCGCCCTTGAAGCGCCACAGGCGGGCGTCGAGGTCATCACGCTGGGCGGCATCGCTGCAGTGCAGGTAGATGCGGTGGCCCATGCGCCAGGCTTTTTCGGTGAGCTTGCAGGCAAAGTCCAGGCGCGCGGAAGGATCGGCGCTGGGCAATATATAGAAGTCGACTTGGGTCATTGCGGTTCCTGAGCCCCGGGCGGCTTTACAAGCGCCCGGGGATCTTCATTTTCAGGCTTTGGCGCGGTCCAGCAGGTACTGGGTCAGCAATGGAACCGGACGGCCAGTGGCGCCCTTGTCCTTGCCGCCGCTGGTCCAGGCGGTGCCGGCGATGTCCAGGTGGGCCCAGTTGAAGTTCTTGGCGAAACGCGACAGGAAGCACGCCGCAGTGATGGTGCCGGCTTTCGGGCCACCAATGTTGGCGATGTCGGCAAACGGGCTGTCCAGCTGTTCCTGATACTCATCGAACAGCGGCAGTTGCCAGGCGCGGTCGTCGGCAGCCTGGCCGGCGCTGAGCAGTTGGCCGATCAGTTCGTCGCTGTTGCCCAGCAGGCCCGACGTGTGGGCGCCCAGGGCAACTACGCAGGCACCGGTCAGGGTGGCGATGTCGATCACGGCTTGCGGCTTGAAGCGCTCGGCGTAGGTCAGGGCGTCGCACAGCACCAGGCGGCCTTCGGCGTCGGTGTTGAGGATTTCCACGGTCTGGCCGCTGAGGGTGGTGACGATATCGCCCGGACGGGTCGCGCCGCCGCTCGGCATGTTCTCGGCGCAGGCCAGGATGCACACCAGGTTGATCGGCAGCTTGAGTTCCAGCACGGCACGCAGGGTGCCGAACACGCTGGCGGCGCCGCCCATGTCGTACTTCATCTCGTCCATGCCCAGGCCCGGCTTGAGGCTGATGCCGCCGGTGTCGAAGGTGATGCCTTTGCCGACCAGGGCAAATGGCTTCTCGGACTTCTTGCCGCCGTTGTATTGCATCACGATCAGGCGTGGCGGCTGGTCGCTGCCCTGGCCCACGGCATAGAACGAGCCCATGCCCAGTTCCTTGATCTTCTTCTCATCCAGGACTTCGACTTTCAGGCCCTTGAATTCCTTGCCCAGCGCCTTGGCTTGCTCGCCCAGGTAGGTTGGGTGGCAGATGTTCGGTGGCAGGTTGCCCAGGTCACGGGTGAACGCCATGCCGCCGGCGATGGCCTGGGCGTGGGTCACGGCGCGTTCGACTTCAGCCTGGGCCGCCTTGATGGTCAGCAGGGTGACTTTCTTCAGGGCGCGGGGTTCGG
The DNA here is from genome assembly GCF_013385805.1 of Pseudomonas sp. C6002. NCBI lineage: Bacteria > Pseudomonadati > Pseudomonadota > Gammaproteobacteria > Pseudomonadales > Pseudomonadaceae > Pseudomonas > Pseudomonas sp. C6002. The sequence continues at coordinate 45,730 of NZ_JACAPH010000014.1, forward strand.
CCTTGGTGCTCTTGAACTGGTCGAAGACGTAGCCGCCGTCCAGCAGGCTTTCGGCCAGCAGGCGGGTCTTGCCGTAGCTGTCGCGGCCCTTGACCACGACTTCGTCCAGCGCCAGGGCCGCGTCGGTGCCGCCCAGGCCCTTGAGGGTGTTGAGGATGCCGGCGATGATCTTGCGGAACGGACGGTCGCCCAGTTCGGCGTCTTTACCAACGCCCACCAGCAATACACGGTCGGCTTTAAGGTTAGGCAGGCTTTGCAGCAGCAGGCTTTGGCCAACCTTGCCGGCCAGGTCACCGCGCTTGAGGACTGCGCTGATGGCGCCGCCGCTCAGTTCGTCCAGTTGCTTGGCGGCAACGCCCAGCTTGCGGCCTTCGCCGACAGCGACCACGAGGGTGGCGGTTTTCAACGTTTCGGGGCTAACGCTTTTTACAACCAGTTCCATTTTCGGGTCCCTTATAAAGGTCAGTGAGCCAGGAGTCTGTACTCCGGCTTGTAAGCTTGGCAGCCTGTAGGCCGCCCGCGACAAAGGCCGCAGTTTGAACCTCGCCGCCCGAGCCTGACAACCCTTGCGGGCAGCTTTGTGCACGCGTATGAGCAAGCTCCGTGACAGGTGCGGTCAATCACAGGATAATGCGCCATCTTTTTAGCCGGCCTGCAGCAATGGGTCGACTCGATATGCTTGCTTGTTTGGCCGCCTTAGCCTGACAACCCTGGAGTGTCTGGTTTGATCGTCTTCCGTTATCTATCCCGCGAAGTCCTGTTGACCCTGAGTGCCGTGAGTGCGGTATTGCTGGTCATCATCATGAGTGGTCGCTTCGTCAAATACCTCGCCCAGGCTGCCTCGGGTGCCCTGGATCCGGGTTCGCTGTTCCTGATCATGGGCTTTCGCCTGCCGGGCTTCCTGCAGTTGATCCTGCCATTGGGCCTGTTTCTCGGGATTCTGCTGGCCTACGGCCGCTTGTACCTTGAAAGCGAAATGACCGTGTTGTCGGCCACCGGCATGAGCCAGCAACGTTTGCTGGCCATGACCATGGTTCCGGCCACCGGTATCGCGCTGGTGGTGGCCTGGCTGAGCTTGAGCCTGGCACCCCAGGGTGCCCTGCAGTTCCAGCTGGTGCTGAACAAACAGGACGCCATGACCGAATTCGACACCCTGGAGCCGGGCCGCTTCCAAGCGCTCAACGATGGCACCCGGGTGACCTATACCGAGCAAATGACGGATGACCGTGCCAACCTGGGAGGGGTGTTCATCTCCCAGAAAAACCTCGGCCAGAACCAGAAAGACCGTGGTATTTCGATTCTGGTGGCCGACAAGGGGCGCCAGGAAGTGCGTCCGGATGGCAGCCGTTACCTGATCCTGGAAGATGGCTATCGCTATGACGGCAGCCCCGGTCAGGCCGATTACCGCGCAATCAAGTACGACACCTATGGCGTGATGCTGGCCCGGCCGGATGTCAGCGATGAGGTCACCGACCGCGACGCGATCCCGACCCCAGACCTGATCGGCAGCAAGGAACTGCGTTCGATCGCCGAGCTGCAATGGCGGATTTCCCTGCCGCTGCTGGTGTTTATCGTGACCTTGATGGCCGTGCCGCTGTCCCGGGTCAACCCGCGCCAGGGCCGCTTCCTCAAGCTGCTGCCGGCCATCCTGCTTTATATGGCTTACCTGACCATCCTGATTTCCGCCCGCGGCTCCCTGGAGAAGGGCAAGCTGCCGCCGGCCCTTGGGTTGTGGTGGGTCCACGGGGTCTTCCTGGCCATTGGCCTGGGGCTGCTTTATTGGGAACCGATGCGGTTGAAGATGCGGAGTCGTCGCAGCGTGAAGGAGATGGCCCGTGGTTAAGCTCGACCGCTACATTGGTAGCAGCGTCCTGGTCGCAATCCTTGCGGTATTGGGCATTATTCTAGGGCTGGCCTCGTTGTTCGCCTTCATTGATGAAGTCGGCAACGTCAGCGATACCTACACCGTTACCGACGTCCTGAGCTACGTGGCGCTGACGGCGCCCCGTCGCCTGTACGACATGATGCCGATGGCTGCGCTGATCGGCTGCCTGATCGGCCTGGGCAGCCTGGCCAGCAACAGCGAGCTGACCATCATGCGCGCGGCGGGTGTTTCCATCGGTCGCATCGTGTGGGCGGTCATGAAGCCCATGCTGTTGCTGATGGTGGTCAGCGTGCTGATCGGTGAATACGTGGCGCCTCCAGCCGAGTCCACGGCCCAGGCCAATCGTGCCCTGGCCCAGGGTTCGGGCGATGCCCAGAGCTCCAAGCATGGCCTGTGGCACCGCCAGGGTGAGGAGTTTATCCACATCAACGCCGTGCAGCCGGGTGGTTTGCTGGTGGGTGTCACCCGCTACCACTTCGACAAGGAACGTCACCTGCTGTCGTCGAGCTTCGCCAAACGTGCACAGTACGCCGACGAAAAGTGGCAACTGAGCGATGTGACCACCACCTATTTCCGTGATATCGGCAAGGGTGCGGCATCGACCACCGAAGTGATCAATGTGCCGACGGAGCAGTGGGATATTTCCCTCAAGCCCGAATTGCTGAATACCGTGGTGATGATCCCGGAAAGCCTGCCTATCTCCGGCCTGTGGGGGTATATCCATTACCTCAAGGACCAGGGCTTGAACAACGGCCGTTACTGGCTGGCGTTTTGGGTCAAGGTGTTGCAGCCGGTGGTGACGGCCGCGCTGGTGCTGATGGCGATCTCGTTCATCTTTGGCCCGTTGCGTTCCGTGACCCTCGGCCAGCGCGTGTTTACCGGCGTACTGGTGGGTTTCACCTTCCGTATCGCCCAGGACCTGCTGGGGCCGTCCAGCCTGGTATTCGGTTTCTCGCCGCTGTTTGCGGTGCTGGTGCCGACCGCCATCTGCGCCGTGGCCGGCTTCTGGCTGTTGCGTCGGGCCGGTTGAGCCCGCGCTTATGAACAAAAAATGCCCCGTTCGAACGACCGGGGCATTTTTGTTCTTGGTCGCCATGGATGACGTCTGGTCTGCGCATCAGGTACAATTCCCGGCTATTTTTCAGCGGGCAGTCTGCCTGCAGCCTTTTTGAGTGTTGATCCGTGAGTGATTTGAGTCATATCCGCAATTTCTCCATCATCGCCCACATTGACCATGGCAAGTCGACGCTGGCCGATCGATTCATCCAGATGTGCGGCGGCCTTGCCGAGCGTGAAATGGAAGCCCAGGTGCTGGACTCCATGGACCTCGAGCGCGAGCGCGGGATCACCATCAAGGCCCACAGCGTAACCCTGTACTACACCGCCAAAGACGGTATCAAGTACCAGCTCAACTTCATTGACACCCCGGGTCACGTCGACTTCACCTATGAAGTCAGCCGTTCCCTGGCGGCCTGCGAAGGTGCGTTGCTGGTAGTGGATGCGGGCCAGGGCGTTGAAGCCCAGTCCGTGGCCAACTGCTATACCGCCATCGAGCAAGGCCTGGAGGTGATGCCGGTGCTGAACAAGATCGACCTGCCACAGGCCGATCCGGACCGCGTCAAGGAAGAGATTGAGAAGATCATCGGCATTGACGCCACCGACGCCGTCGAGTGCAGCGCCAAGACCGGCCTGGGCGTCGACGAGGTGCTCGAGCGCCTGGTCAAGACCATTCCAGCCCCCACCGGCAACTACGAAGATCCGCTGCAAGCGTTGATCATCGACTCCTGGTTCGACAACTACCTGGGTGTTGTTTCCCTGGTACGCGTACGCCACGGCCGTGTGAAGAAGGGCGACAAGATCCTGGTCAAGTCCACCGGCAAGATCCACCTGGTGGACAGCGTCGGTGTATTCAACCCGAAGCACACGGCTACCACTGATCTGAAAGCCGGCGAAGTAGGCTTCATCATCGCCGGTATCAAGGACATCCACGGTGCACCGGTAGGTGACACCCTGACCTTGAGCTCCACCCCTGACGTCGACGTGCTGCCGGGCTTCAAACGCATCCAGCCGCAGGTTTACGCCGGCCTGTTCCCGGTCAGCTCCGATGACTTCGAGGACTTCCGCGAAGCCCTGCAGAAGCTGACCCTCAACGACTCGTCGTTGCAGTACACCCCGGAAAGCTCCGACGCCCTGGGCTTCGGCTTCCGCTGCGGGTTCCTGGGCATGCTGCACATGGAAATCATCCAGGAGCGCCTCGAGCGCGAATACGACCTGGACCTGATCACCACCGCGCCGACGGTTATTTTTGAACTGGCGCTGAAAACCGGTGAAACGATTTACGTCGACAACCCGTCCAAGCTTCCGGATCTGTCTTCCATCGAAGACATGCGCGAACCGATCGTGCGGGCCAATATTCTTGTGCCGCAAGAGCATCTGGGCAACGTCATTACCCTGTGTATCGAAAAGCGTGGCGTACAACACGACATGCTGTTCCTCGGTACCCAGGTGCAAGTGACCTACGATTTGCCGATGAACGAAGTGGTCCTGGACTTCTTCGACCGTCTCAAATCCACCAGCCGCGGCTATGCTTCGCTGGATTACCATTTTGACCGTTACCAATCAGCTAATCTGGTGAAGCTGGATGTACTGATCAACGGCGACAAGGTGGATGCCCTGGCGCTGATCGTGCACAAGGACAACGCGCACTACAAAGGTCGCCAGTTGACCGAAAAGATGAAAGAACTGATTCCGCGCCAGATGTTCGACGTCGCGATCCAGGCCGCCATCGGCGGGCAGATCATTGCACGGACTTCCGTCAAGGCACTCAGAAAGAACGTACTGGCCAAATGCTATGGCGGCGACGTCAGCCGTAAGCGCAAGCTGCTCGAGAAGCAAAAGGCCGGTAAAAAACGCATGAAGCAAGTGGGTAACGTGGAAATTCCACAAGAAGCCTTCCTTGCGGTGCTCAGGTTGGATAGTTAGGTCCTATGTCACTAAATTTCCCGCTGTTGCTGGTCATCGCCGTTGCCGTTTGCGGTCTATTGGCGTTGCTCGATCTGGTGTTCTTCGCCCCGCGTCGCCGGGCAGCCATCGCGTCCTATCAGGGCAGCGTCAGCCAGCCCGATGTGGCGGTGATCGAGAAACTGAACAAAGAGCCGATGCTGGTTGAATACGGCAAGTCGTTCTTCCCGGTGTTGTTCATCGTGCTGGTGCTGCGTTCGTTCCTGGTGGAACCGTTTCAGATCCCTTCGGGCTCGATGAAACCTACCCTGGACGTGGGCGACTTCATCCTGGTGAACAAGTTTTCCTACGGGATCCGCTTGCCGGTGATCGACAAGAAAGTGATCGAGATCGGTGACCCGCAGCGCGGCGATGTGATGGTGTTTCGCTACCCAAGCGACCCGAACGTCAACTACATCAAGCGTGTAGTGGGCCTGCCGGGCGACGTGATTCGCTACACCAGTGACAAGCGCCTGTTCGTCAACGGCGAGTCGGTGGCAGAAAAACTGATCGGTTCCGAGCCGAACACCCTGGGCAGCGCCGAGCTGTACCAGGAAAAACTCGGGGCGGTAGAGCACGAAATCCGCAAGGAGATGAGCCGCTACCGTTCGCCGCCTGACAACCAGTGGACAGTGCCTGCCGGGCACTACTTCATGATGGGCGACAACCGCGACAACTCCAACGACAGCCGCTACTGGGATGACCCGAATATTCCCAAGGACCTGCTGGGCATGGTCCCCGACCAGAATATCGTCGGCAAGGCCTTCGCGGTCTGGATGAGTTGGCCGGAACCCAAGCTCAGCCACCTGCCGAACTTCTCGCGGGTCGGGCTGATCAAGTAATCCATGCGGCGCTGTGAACACAGCGCCGAATGCTTTTCTGGGGCTTGGACAAAACCAGGCTCCATGCAGCAACCACCAGGATTTGAATTTGAACACAGCGTTAATCGTCGCAGGCCACCGGTGCCTCGAACTGAATGTGGGTAAACCGTGAGCGTTTCTCTAAGCCGTCTCGAGCGCCAGCTCGGCTACACCTTCAAGGATCAGGAATTGATGATCCTTGCCCTCACACACCGCAGTTTTGCCGGGCGTAACAACGAGCGCCTGGAATTCCTCGGTGATGCCATCCTCAATTTCGTCGCCGGCGAAGCCCTGTTCAATCGCTTCCCGCTGGCCCGCGAAGGCCAGTTGTCGCGCTTGCGTGCGCGCCTGGTGAAAGGCGAGACCCTGGCTGTACTGGCCCGTGGTTTCGACCTGGGTGATTACCTGCGCCTGGGCTCCGGCGAGCTGAAGAGCGGCGGTTTCCGTCGCGAGTCGATCCTGGCCGACGCCCTTGAGGCACTGATCGGCGCGATCTACCTCGACGCGGGCATGGAAGCGGCCAAGGAGCGCGTCGTCGCCTGGCTGTCGACCGAAATCGAAAGCCTGACGCTGGTAGACACCAACAAAGATCCAAAGACCCGCCTGCAGGAATTCCTGCAGTCCCGTGGTTGCGACCTGCCGCGTTACGAAGTGGTGGATATCCAGGGTGAGCCGCATTGCCGAGTCTTCTTCGTCGAATGCGAAATCACCTTACTGAATGAAAAAAGCCGAGGTCAGGGTGTGAGCCGTCGTATTGCCGAACAGGTAGCGGCCGCTGCAGCACTGATTGCCCTGGGCGTGGAGAATGGCCATGACTGATTCAACCGCAACTCGCTGTGGCTATGTTGCCATCGTCGGCCGTCCGAACGTGGGCAAGTCCACGTTGCTGAACCACATCCTGGGACAGAAGCTGGCGATCACCTCGCGCAAGCCCCAGACCACCCGCCACAACATGCTGGGCATCAAGACCGAAGGCGCCGTACAGGCTGTCTACGTTGATACCCCGGGCATGCACAAAGGCGGCGAAAAGGCCCTCAACCGCTACATGAACAAAACCGCTTCGGCCGCGTTGAAAGACGTCGACGTGGTGATCTTCGTGGTCGACCGTACCAAGTGGACCGACGAAGACCAGATGGTTCTGGAGCGCGTGCAGTACGTCACCGGCCCGTTGATCGTCGCGTTGAACAAGACCGACCGCATCGAAGACAAGGCCGAGCTGATGCCGCACCTGAGCTGGCTGCAGGAACAACTGCCGAACGCCCAGATCATGCCGATCTCGGCCCAGCACGGGCACAACCTCGAAGCCCTGGAACGTGTGATTGCTGGCTACCTGCCGGAGAACGAACACTTCTTCCCGGAAGACCAGATCACCGACCGCAGCAGCCGTTTCCTCGCCGCCGAACTGGTACGCGAGAAAATCATGCGCCAGATGGGTGCCGAGCTGCCGTACCAGATCACCGTCGAAATCGAAGAGTTCAAGCAGCAGGGCAAGACCCTGCATATCCACGCGTTGATCCTCGTCGAGCGTGACGGCCAGAAGAAAATCATCATTGGCGACAAGGGCGAGCGCATCAAGCGCATCGGCACCGAAGCGCGCAAGGACATGGAATTGCTGTTTGATTCCAAGATCATGCTCAACCTGTGGGTGAAGGTTAAGGGTGGTTGGTCCGATGATGAGCGCGCGTTGCGTTCGTTGGGTTACGGCGACCTGTAACAGGTCTCCGGAACACCGCAGGACAAATGTGGGAGCGGGCTTGCTCGCGAATGCAGTGGATCAGTCACTAGATGTGTTGACTGACACCCCGCATTCGCGAGCAAGCCCGCTCCCACATTGGATAGTCGTTGTTTTCCAGACCGTGTTCCCGCAGCGAGAACCCCATGTCTCAAACTCCACCCACCGGCCAACCCGCCTACGTCTTGCACAGCCGCGCCTACCGCGAGACCAGCGCCCTGGTGGACTTCCTCACGCCCCAAGGCCGCCTGCGCGCGGTCTTGCGCAGTGCACGCGGCAAGGCCGGCACCCTGGCGCGGCCCTTCGTGGCCCTGGAAGTGGAGTTTCGTGGACGCGGCGAGCTGAAGAACGTCGGCCGCATGGAAGCTGCCGGCGCCTCCAACTGGCTCAACGGTGAGGCGCTGTTCAGCGGCCTCTACCTCAACGAATTGCTGATCCGCCTGCTCCCCGCCGAAGACCCGCACCCCGGCGTCTTCGATCATTATGCCGCCACCTTGCTCGCCCTCGCCGAAGGCCGTCCCCTGGAGCCGCTGCTGCGCGCATTCGAATGGCGCCTGCTGGATGACTTGGGCTACGGCTTCGAACTGAGCAACGACCTGCACGGCGAGCCCATCGCCGCCGACGGCATGTATCGCCTGCAAGTGGACGCAGGCCTGGAGCGGGTCTACCTGCTGCAACCCGGCCTGTTCCAGGGCACCGAATTGCTCGCCATGAGCGAAGCCGACTGGACCGCCCCCGGCGCCCTGTCCGCCGCCAAGCGCCTGATGCGCCAAGCCCTGGCCGTGCATCTGGGCGGTCGACCGCTGGTCAGCCGCGAGTTGTTTCGAAAGCCCTGACATCCCCGTGTATGCTGTGCAGCGATTCCTTCCCTCTTCAGGAGCGCTTTTCGTGACCACCAGCAATCGCATTCTTCTCGGCGTGAACATCGACCACGTAGCCACCCTGCGCCAGGCCCGGGGCACCCGTTACCCGGACCCGGTCAAGGCCGCGCTGGACGCCGAAGAAGCGGGCGCCGACGGCATCACCGTGCACCTGCGCGAAGACCGCCGCCACATCCAGGAGCGCGACGTGCTGCTGCTCAAGGACGTGCTGCAAACCCGTATGAACTTCGAAATGGGCGTCACCGAGGAAATGATGGCGTTCGCCGAGCGCATTCGCCCGGCGCATATCTGCCTGGTGCCGGAAACCCGCCAGGAACTGACCACCGAAGGCGGCCTCGATGTGGCTGGCCAGGAAGCGCGGATCAAGGCTGCCGTGGAGCGCCTGTCGAAGATCGGCAGTGAAGTCTCGCTGTTCATTGATGCCGATGAGCGCCAGATCGAAGCTTCGCGCCGTGTCGGTGCCCCGGCCATCGAACTGCACACGGGCCGTTATGCCGACGCGACCACGCCGACCGAAGTTGCCGACGAATTACAGCGCATCATCGACGGCGTCAACTGCGGCCTGGGCGAAGGCCTGATCGTCAACGCCGGCCACGGCCTGCACTACCATAACGTCGAAGCCGTGGCTGCGATCAAGGGCATCAACGAGCTGAACATCGGCCATGCACTGGTGGCTCATGCGCTGTTCGTCGGCTTCAAAGGCGCCGTCGCCGAGATGAAAGCCTTGATTCTGGCCGCCGCCAAACATTAAAAGAGCGCTGAAGATCCAATGTGGGAGCGGGCTTGCTCGCGAAGGCGGTGGGTCTGTTACTCATGCATCGTCTGACACGCCGCTTTCGCGAGCAAGCCCGCTCCCACACAAGCCCGCTCCCACATGTGGCAATGCGAACCCTTACTGTTTAGGTGATGCCGGTGTATGGTATCTGCCCTTTGCGGGTCTCGGACCCGCGGCAGATACGTGAGGTTGTTGTGTCCCAATCGTTTTCCCGTCGACAAATCCTGGGTGGTCTTGCCGGTCTCGCGGTGGTGGGCGTCGGTGCCGGTGGCGCCTATCGCTACTGGCTCGGGAAGGTGGCCGAGGCCGAGGCGGGGCACGATTACGAGCTGATCGCCGCGCCGCTGGACGTGGAGCTGGTGCCGGGGCACAAGACCCAGGCCTGGGCCTTCGGCCCTTCGGCGCCGGGCACCGAGTTGCGAGTGCGCCAGGGTGAATGGCTGCGGGTACGCTTTATCAACCACCTGCCGGTCGCCACCACCATCCACTGGCATGGCATACGCTTGCCGCTGGAAATGGACGGCGTGCCGTATGTCTCGCAATTGCCGGTACTGCCGGGCGAATACTTCGACTACAAATTCCGCGTGCCCGATGCCGGCAGCTATTGGTATCACCCCCACGTGAACAGCAGCGAAGAACTGGGCCGTGGCCTGGTGGGCCCGCTGATCATCGAGGAGCGCGAACCCACCGGTTTCAAGCACGAACGCACCCTGAGCCTGAAAAGCTGGCACGTGGACGAAGAGGGCGCTTTTGTCGCCTTCAGCATTCCCCGCGAAGCGGCCCGGGGCGGCACCGCCGGACGCCTGTCGACCATCAATGGCGTGTCCCAGGCGGTGATTGATTTGCCGGCCGGGCAGATCACCCGTGTGCGCCTGCTCAACCTCGATAACACCCTGACCTATCGCATCAACATCCCCGACGTTGAAGCGCAGATCTATGCCCTGGACGGCAACCCCATCGAACCGCGCCCGCTGGGCAAGGAATACTGGCTCGGCCCTGGCATGCGCATCTGCCTGGCGATCAAGGCGCCGCCCGCCGGTGAAGAGTTGTCGATCCGCAACGGCCCGGTACGCCTGGGCACCTTCCGCTCGGTGGCCAGCACCGACACGGCGACCGAATGGCCGCCTGCGTTGCCGGCGAACCCGATTGCCGAGCCGGACCTGGCCAATGCCGAGAAACTCAACTTCAATTTCGAATGGGTTGGATCGGTCTCGGTGAACGTGGACAATAAGCCACCGAGCCTGTGGCAGATCAACGGCCAGGCCTGGGACATCACCGACAAGACCTGCGCCGACCGCCCGATTGCCAAGCTTGCAAAGGGCAAGAGTTACATTTTCGAACTGAAGAACATGACCCAGTACCAACACCCGATCCACCTGCACGGCATGAGTTTCAAGGTCATCGCCTCGAACCGCCACAAGGTGATTCCGTACTTCACCGACACCTACCTGCTGGGCAAGAACGAGCGTGCCCGCGTGGCGCTGGTGGCGGATAACCCGGGTGTCTGGATGTTCCACTGCCATGTGATCGACCACATGGAAACCGGCCTGATGGCCGCCATCGAGGTGGCGTGATGCGTCAGTTTCGCCCCACGGCGATTATCGACCGCAGCCGCGACCAGGACTTCATGCGTGAAGCGCTGGCCCTGGCTGCCCAGGGTGCCGCGCTGGGCGAAGTGCCGGTGGGCGCGGTGCTGGTGCAGGATGGCGAAGTGATCGGGCGCGGCTTCAACTGCCCCATCAGCGGCAACGACCCCAGTGCGCATGCCGAGATGGTCGCGATTCGGGCCGCTGCTCAGGCTGTCAGTAATTATCGACTGCCGGGCAGTACGCTCTACGTCACGCTGGAGCCGTGCAGCATGTGCGCCGGGCTGATCGTGCATTCACGGATTGCCCGGGTGGTGTACGGCGCGCTGGAGCCGAAAGCCGGGATTGTGCAAAGCCAGGGGCAGTTTTTTACCCAGGGTTTTCTCAACCATCGGGTGCTGTATGAGGGCGGGGTGTTGGCCGAGGAGTGCGGGACGGTGTTGAGCGAGTTCTTCAAGGCGCGAAGAGCCAAAGGCTGACGCGATACCCTGTGGCGAGGGAGCTTGCTCCCGCTGGGCTGCGTAGCGGCCCCAAAATCTGGGGAGCGCTGCGCACTCCAGCGGGAGCAAGCTCCCTCGCCACAACAGCAGTCTTATTTCTTCAACACAACAGCAGTCTTATTTCTTCGCGACAATCACCGCCCGCATCGGCGCCGGCAGCCCTTCGATGGTCTTGCTGTGATCTTCTGGGTCCAGGAAGTCGCTGAGGGACTGATACTTCATCCACGCCGTGCCGCGCTGTTCCTCGACCGTGGTCACGCTCACGTCCACACAGTGCACCTCACTGAAGCCCGCACGCCGCAGCCACAGCATCAGCGCCGGCACCGACGGTAGGAACCAAACGTTGCGCATCTGCGCGTAGCGGTCTTCCGGCACCAGCACTTGCTGCTGATCGCCTTCAACCACCAGCGTCTCCAGCACCAGCTCCCCACCCTTGACCAGGCAATCCTTCAGCGCCAGCAAATGCTCGATGGGCGAGCGGCGATGGTAGAACACGCCCATGGAAAATACCGTGTCGAAGCCTTCCATGTTCGACGGCAGGTCTTCAAACGGGAACGGCAGGTGCCAGGCCTTGGGCGTCGGCAGATAACGCTGCACCGCCTGGAACTGGCAGAAGAACAACCAGTTCGGGTCGACGCCAATCACACTGTCGGCGCCGGCGCCGAGCATGCGCCACATGTAATAGCCGTTGCCGCAACCCACATCGAGGATGCGTTTGCCCTTGAGGTCCAGGTGCGGCGCGACCCGTGACCACTTCCAGTCCGAGCGCCATTCGGTGTCCACGTGCACGCCGAACAGATCGAACGGCCCCTTGCGCCACGGGCAAAGGCCCATCAGCGCAGTACGCATTTGCGCACGGGTGTCGTCGTCGCAATCGGTATCCAGCACCAGGCCGTTCAGCAGGTCGATTTCACTGGGCATGATCTTCGGCAGCGCATCCAGCGCGCTCTGCCAGCGTTCCAGGTCGCCATGGCCTTTTTCCATCTTCGCATCGAGTTGCGCTTGCAGGCCCTGGGCCCATACGGCCAGGGGAGTGCCGACCAGGTGGCGGGCGAGGGGAGAAAGATCAATCATGGCAAGGCAATCAACGAGGCAAAGTTAAGACACTGGAACCACGGCACGACTTTCGAGAACCCGGCCGCCAGCAGGCGTTCGCGGTGTTCTTCGAGGCTGTCGGGCTTCATGACGTTTTCGATGGCGCTGCGCTTCTGGGCGATTTCCAGTTCGCTGTAGCCGTTGGCACGCTTGAAGGCGATGTGCAAATCGGTGAGCAGCGCATGTTCTTCCGGGTCATTGAAGCGCAGCTTTTCCGAAAGGATCAGCGCGCCGCCCGGCAGCAGCGATTGGCGAATGCGCGAGAGCAACGCCTGGCGTTGTTCGGGGGCGATAAATTGCAGGGTGAAGTTCAGCGCCACTACCGAAGCCGGCTGGAATTGCAGGGCGAGGATATCGCCCTCGATCACCTCCACCGGCAGCAACTCCTGGAACATCGAGTCCTGGCCGTTGAGGTATTCGCGGCAACGCTCGACCATCGCCGCCGAGTTATCCACCGCGATCACCCGGCAACCGTCGGTGCGCACGTGACGGCGCAGGGCCTGGGTCACCGCGCCGAGGGATGAACCGAGGTCGTAGAGCACACTATTGGGCTGGGCAAACTGCGCCGCGAGTACGCCGAGGTTCTCGACGATGGTCGGGTAGCCGGGCACCGAGCGCTTGATCATGTCCGGGAAAACCCGCACCACGTCTTCGTTGAAGGCGAAGTCCGGCACCTGGGGCAGGGGCTGGGCGAATAGGCGATCGGGTTCTTTGCTCACGGCTGTTCCGGCGACGAAGGGGGAAAGCCGGGCATTTTAGCGTAGGAGCTGGCTTGCCGGCGATGTTCGTTAACGATGACGCGGACTTTCTGGATGAACGCGGCAACTGTGGGTTTTTTCGCTGGCAAGCCAGCTCCTACAGGTTGACGGTTTTTTTCTGAGGAAAGGAAGAGGCCGTAATGCCCCACTGCCCCAGCCAGTAGCTGACAATCAGCAAATACGGCGCCGCTTCAAACGCCACCACAAACCGATTGATCCCGATCAGCGTGTCGGAGAACACGAACGATGCCGCACCTGCCGCCGCCAGGTACGCCGATCGCTTGGGCACTTCGCTGCCCAAGCGCGCCAACGCTCGCCACAGCATCGCGCTGATCACCAGCGCATACACCACCACCGGCACCAGCAATGGGCCCAGGCCATGGGAAATCAGAATGCTCAGCAAGATCGCGCCCACCACCAGCGCCAGTACCAGCGGCAAAATCGCCGGGCGGCGGCAGTCGCTCAAGTAGGCTTTCAGGTACGCCAGGTGTGCGAACAAAAACGCACCGAGGCCGAAGATGAACAGGTCGCCGGGCCAGGCCAGCAGCACGTCGCCCACCAGGGAAAAAATCAGCCCCAGGCTGATCCAGCGTCGATAGTCAGTGGGCGGCGCATCATGCAGCCAGCCCAGCAGCGCCAGTACCGGCAATGGCTTTACCAACAGGCAGAGCAGGGTGGCGTGGGTGCTCAGGCCGTAGATAAAGGTTACCGCCCCCATCAACGCAAGGATCATCCATGGCATATCAGTTCACCGTAATGGCGCAGTCGAAGGTTTCGGCCGGTTCAGCTTCCGGCTCCCAGGGTTGTTGTGAGGTGAGGCGCAAACGGCCCTGGCCGGCGTTGAAGGCCTGGAAGCGCCAGGTGGATTGGCCGCCACTGCCGACCACGCCGGTGTCGTCGGTGTTGCTGTAGACCTCGGGGCTCAGGCTGCGCAGCACGCCGCCGGCCGAGTCCTGGATGGCCCAGCGGTAACCGGTGGTGGGATTGCTGGGCAGGGTCAGGATCAGGTTTTGCCCGGTCTTGAGTTGCAGCGGGCAGGCGCTCTGTTTTTCCACGGTGACGTTTTGCTTCGGCGCACTGGCGCAGGCGGCGAGCAGGCAAAGGCTCAGGGGGAGAAGCAGACGGGCAGCGGTCATGGGGGCTCCGTTGTTTGGCGACGAAGGGCGAGCATAACCGAAGATGAGACAAGGTGTGACAGATGGCGTTGTGTTGGCTGCACCGGCCTCTTCGCGAGCAAGCCCGCTCCCACATTCGACCGCATTCCAAAGCATGGACTCGGTCAAGTGTGGGAGCGGGCTTGCTCGCGAAGAGGCCAGCTCAGGCGCTACATAACTATCAGAACAACACCTTCGCCACATCCGCAAAGCGCTTGGCAAAGTGCACCGTCATCCCTTCCTTCAGGTACTCCGGCAGCTCTTCAAAGCTCCCCCGGTTAGGCTCCGGCAAGATCAACTCGTGAATCTTCTGGCGCCGCGCCGCAATCACCTTCTCGCGCACCCCGCCAATCGGCAGCACATGCCCGGTCAGCGTCAGTTCACCGGTCATGGCCACGCCTTTTTTCGGCGGCTGGTTACGCGCCAGCGACAGCAGCGCACTGGCCATGGTCACGCCCGCGCTCGGGCCGTCTTTCGGCGTGGCGCCTTCCGGCACGTGCAGGTGCACGAAGGCTTCATCGAAGAACTTCGGGTCACCGCCAAACGACTTCAGGTTCGAGCTGATGTAGCTGTAGGCAATCTCGGCCGATTCCTTCATCACTTCACCCAGTTGCCCGGTGAGCTTGAAGCCACGGTTCAGCGTGTGGATGCGCGTCGCCTCGATCGGCAGGGTCGCGCCGCCCATGCTGGTCCAGGCCAGGCCGGTGATCACACCGGTGCCCGACAGCACTTGCTCGTTACGGAACACCGGCATGCCCAGGGAGGCTTCCAGGTCCTTGTTGCCGATCTTGATCACCGAGTCCGGCTCATCCAGCAGCTTGACCACCGCCTTGCGCACCAGTTTGCCCAGCTGTTTCTCCAGCTGGCGCACCCCGGCTTCGCGAGCGTAACCATCGATCAGGGCGCGCAGGGCGCCGTCGCTGATGGACAGGCTGTTTTTCGACACGCCGGCTTTTTCCAGCTGCTTTGGCCACAGGTGACGCTTGGCAATCGCGACCTTTTCTTCGGTGATGTAGCCCGACAGGCGAATCACTTCCATGCGGTCCAGCAACGGGCCGGGGATCGAATCCAGGGTGTTGGCGGTGCACACGAACAGCACTTTGGACAGGTCCAGGCGCAGGTCCAGGTAGTGGTCGAGGAATTCGACGTTCTGTTCCGGGTCGAGGGTTTCGAGCAGGGCCGAGGCCGGGTCGCCCTGGTAGCTCTGGCCCATCTTGTCGATCTCGTCGAGCATGATCACCGGGTTCATCACTTCCACATCTTTGAGGGCTTGCACCAACTTGCCCGGCATCGCACCGATGTAGGTGCGGCGATGGCCCTTGATCTCGGCCTCGTCACGCATGCCGCCGACGCTGAAGCGGTAGAACGGCCGGCCGAGGGATTCGGCAATCGATTTGCCGACACTGGTCTTGCCCACGCCCGGCGGGCCCACCAGCAACACGATGGAGCCGGCGACTTCGCCCTTATAGGCGCCCACGGCGAGGAACTCGAGGATGCGACTCTTGATGTCATCCAGGCCGGCGTGGTGTTTGTCGAGTACCTTGCGGGCGTGCTTGAGGTCGAGTTTGTCCTCGCCATACACGCCCCACGGCACCGAGGTGGCCCAGTCCAGGTAGTTGCGGGTGACCGCGTACTCCGGCGAACCGGTTTCCAGGATCGACAGCTTGTTCATTTCTTCGCTGATGCGTTTCTGCGCCTGGGTCGGCAGGACCTTGTCCACCAGGCGTTGTTCGAATTGCTCGACGTCGGCGCTGCGATCGTCCTTGGTCAGCCCCAGCTCTTGCTGGATGACCTTGAGTTGTTCCTTGAGGAAGAACTCGCGCTGGTGTTCGCCGATCTTGCGGTTCACTTCGGCGGAGATTTCTTTTTGCAGGCGCGCGACTTCGACTTCCTTGCGCAGCATCGGCAGGACTTTTTCCATGCGCTTGAGCATGGGCACGCAGTCCAGCACTTGCTGCAGTTCAGTGCCGGTGGCCGAGGTGAGGGCGGCGGCGAAGTCGGTCAGCGGCGACGGGTCGTTGGGGCTGAAGCGGTTGAGGTAGTTCTTCAGTTCTTCGCTGTACAGCGGGTTGAGCGGCAGCAGTTCCTTGATCGCATTGATCAGCGCCATGCCGTAGGCCTTGACCTCGTCGGTCGGCTGGGTCGGCTGGTGCGGGTATTCGACTTCCACCAGGTACGGTGGGCGGTGGTGCTTGAGCCAGGTCTTGATCCGCACGCGGGTCAGGCCCTGGGCGACGAATTGCAGCTTGCCGTTTTCGCGGCTGGCGTGGTGCACCTTCACCAGGGTGCCGTACAGCGGCAGGCTGGAGGTGTCGAAGTGGCGCGGATCTTCGGGCGGGGTTTCCATGAAGAACAGGGCAAGGGAGTGGTGGTCGGACTTGCTCACCAGCTCCAGGGTTTCGGCCCACGGCTCTTCATTGACGATCACCGGCAACACTTGCGCCGGGAAGAAAGGCCGATTGTGGATCGGGATGATGTAGACCTTGTCGGGCAGGTTTTGCCCTGGGAGGGCCAAGCCAGTGTTTGCGGAAGTGTGTTCAGCGTTTTCCGGGTCGGCGTAGTCGTTGAGGTCGATGTCCGGGAATTCTTGCTGGTCGCTCATGGGGCACCTGCATAGGGAAGTATGCAAGTTAGATGGGGCGGGTCGGCAGTGGTTTCAATGGGGGGGGTGAGATAGCAACATATTGCACAATATTTTCAAAAGCACCGCTGAACAAATGTGGGAGCGGGCTTGCTCGCGAAGGCGGTCTGTCAGTCGATGCATCTGTGACTGATGCGCCGCCTTCGCGAGCAAGCCCGCTCCCACATTTTCGATTGCATTTCGTCAGCTGAGTTTGTGCAGGTAGGCCGGTAAAGGTTGTTCGGGCAGCACCGACAGCACTTTCAAGCGCTGCAACATGCGCTGCCGGGCCCGTTGCAGGTGCTCGCGCAGGTTCAGTGCGGCGGCGTCGAAGGCGCCATGCAGCAACAGCTCAAGGATCAGCCGGTGCTCGGCCAGCATCGCCGGATCGGCACCGATGCCCAGCAGCCGGTAGAAAATCCGGCTGATGATCATCGGGCTCTGCCCCTGGCGGATCAGCGCGGCGATCTTGCGATTTTGCAGGCCCGCGAGGCAGTGCTGGTGCAGGTCTTCCTCGATCTGCTCGATCTCTTCCAGGCTGCAATGGGCGCTGTTTTGCGCATCGAGCACGCGCTGCAACATGGCGTGCAGCAGGTCGCGGTCGAGGTTCGGCGCGCTCTGGCGCAGGGCTTCGGGCTCCAGGCAGGCGCGCAGTTCGTAGTCTTCGGTGACTTCCCGGGCAGTCAGTGGCCCGGCCAGCCATTGGGAATAGGGTTCCTTTTCCACCAGGCCACGGTCCCGCAGGCGCATCAGCGCTTCACGCACCACCGCGCGGCTGACGTTGTAGTGCTCGGCGGCGGCCTGTTCATCGAGGCGATAATGCCCGAAGGCGATACAGGTCGAGAGCGCCGCGCCGATTTCCTCGACGATGCGCTCCCCCAGTGGCCGGGTGTCCACCAATTCATCTTCACCGTTGAGGCCCAGGTGCGCATGGCTCAGGGGCAGGCGCAGCGGCTCCATGTCCAGGCCGTCGGGGTTGATCAGGTAACCCCGGCCATCGAAGCGGCAGATCAACCCTTCGTCATGCAACAGGTTCAGGGCTTTGCGCACCGGCACCCGGCTGGTGCCGAACAATTCGGCCAGCGGCGCTTCCAGCAACACCAGGCCATGGCGGGCGGTGCCGTGGGTGATGGCGTCGCGCAGAACCTGGTGAATCATCGCGTAACGGGAAGCCGAGGCTGACACTGCTTTCATCGGGCTCTCTGGAGCAAACGGGTCGGTGGCCGGGGATTCTCTCATAGTTGCGCCTGTCACTCTGCGCCACGTCGGTGGCACTTTTTTGGGGCCTTCAGAGGGTTGATGTTACTTTTCTGCACCAAAATGTATTTATTAATAAAAGATACATTATTTCATTCCTGGCGAGCCTTAAACACCAGCCGATATTTCTTTTAATGCCTGAAACCCATCTAGCCCGTGGATCTGCTCCAAAGTGCCAGGTGTGGCAACCGAGCTGTCCACAAGACTGGCACGAAAGCTGCCTTTGTAAAATGTACATTTTATTAATATGTACATTTTTTAAAGGTCGTTCCCATGTCAGACGCCACTTCAATGGCCGAGGATTTCGCCAGCGGTCGCAGCGACCCGGTGCAGGTCCTGGAACAGGCACTTGCCCACGCGAGCATGGCCCCCGGCGTGTTCATCTCCCTGACCGCCGAGCGCGCCCGCCGTGAGGCCGAAGCGTCGGCCGCCCGTTGGCGTGCCGGCCAGCCGTTGAGCGTGTTCGACGGGGTGCCACTGGCCTGGAAAGATCTGTTCGATGTGGCCGGCAGCATTACCACGGCGGGCGCGGCCTATCGCCGTAATGCGCCGGCCGCCTTGCTGGACGCGCCAAGTGTGGGCCTGTTGTGCCGCGCCGGAATGGTCAGCGTCGGCAAGACCAACCTCAGCGAACTGGCCTATTCCGGCCTGGGCCTGAACCCGCATTTCGGCACGCCGCACAACCCGGCCAGCGTCGATCAACCGCGGATTCCCGGCGGCTCGTCGTCGGGCTCGGCGGTCGCCGTGGCAGCCGGCATCGTGCCGATCGCCATGGGTACCGACACCGCCGGCTCCATCCGTATTCCGGCTGCGCTGAATGGCGTGGTCGGTTATCGCAGCAGTTGCCGACGCTACAGCCGCGACGGCGTTTTTCCGCTGGCTCACACCCTCGACAGCCTCGGCCCGCTGACCCGCAGCGTGCGCGATGCACTGGCCATCGACGACCTGCTCAATGGTCGCGACCAGCGCCCACCACGCCCGCCCCGCAGCCTCAATGGCCAGCGGTTCTGGGTCGAGCAAAGTGTGCTGGAAGACGCACGGGTTGAACCTGCGGTGCGCGATAACCTGCAACGTTGTGTGGACCGATTGAAGGCAGATGGCGCGCTGATTGACGTGCGCCCCTCGAAGACCTTCCAGGCCACCCTCGACCTGATCCTGCACCAGGGCTGGCTCGGCGCCTTCGAAGCCTTCGCCCTCCACGAAGCCCTGCTCGACAGCCCTGATGCCGAGCAACTCGACCCCCGCGTTCGCCGTCGCCTTGAAGCGGCCCGCACACTGCCGGCCAGCCAACTGCTGGCGCTGTACGACGCCCGTCGCCGCCTGCAACAGCAGCTTGTCGACGAACTCGACGGCGCGATCCTCATCACCCCCACCGTGGCCCATGTGGCCCCGGCCCTGGCGCCGTTGGAAGTCGACTTTGAACTGTTCGTCAGCACCAACCTCGCCACCCTGCGCCTGACCATGCCCGGCAGCCTGCTGGACATGCCCGGCGTCAGCCTGCCCAGCGGCCGTGATGCCCTGGGCCTGCCCACCGGCCTGTTGCTCAGCGCCCCCAGCGGCGAAGACGCGCGCCTGCTTCGGGCCGCGCTGTCAGTAGAAACCGCACTCACTTTTTAAGGAGACACATCATGGCTAAAGACATCCTCTGTGCATTTGGCGTCGACGTCGACGCGGTCGCCGGCTGGCTCGGTTCCTATGGCGGCGAAGATTCCCCGGACGACATTTCCCGCGGCCTGTTCGCCGGTGAAATCGGTGCGCCACGCCTGCTCAAATTGTTCGAGCGCTACGGCCTGCGCACCACCTGGTTTATTCCCGGCCACTCGATGGAAACCTTCCCCGAGCAGATGAAGGCGGTGGCCGACGCCGGTCACGAAATCGGTGTGCACGGCTACAGCCACGAAAACCCGATTGCGATGACGGCCGAGCAGGAAGAAATCGTCCTCGACAAGTCCATCGAGCTGATCACCCAGGTCACCGGCAAACGCCCCACCGGCTACGTCGCGCCGTGGTGGGAATTCAGCAAGGTCACCAACGAACTGCTGCTGAAAAAAGGCATCAAGTACGACCACAGCCTGATGCACAACGACTTCCACCCGTACTACGTGCGCAAGGGCGACACCTGGACCAAGATCGACTACAGCCAGCACCCCGACACCTGGATGAAACCTCTGGTGCGCGGCGAAGAAACCGACCTGGTGGAGATCCCGGCCAACTGGTACCTAGACGACCTGCCGCCGATGATGTTCATCAAGAAAGCCCCGAACAGCCATGGCTTCGTCAACCCGCGTCACCTCGAAGAAATGTGGCGCGACCAGTTCGACTGGGTCTACCGCGAGCACGAACACGCGGTGTTCACCATGACTATCCACCCCGACGTGTCCGGCCGCCCGCAAGTGCTGCTGATGCTTGAGCGGCTGATCGAACACATCCAGAGCCATGCCGGCGTGCGCTTCGTCACTTTCGACGAAATCGCCGACGACTTTATCCGCCGCCAACCGCGTACCTGACACCCGTACCTAAACCCTGGCCAACCTCCCGAGGCGCGATTCATGTCTATCTACAACAAGCTTGATCTGACTGGCTGGAAACCCCGGCAACTGACGCCCAAGGAAGTGCGTTTCGCCACCTGGATCGCGTTTTTCGCCTGGGTGTTTGCGGTGTATGACTTCATCCTTTTCGGCACCTTGCTGCCGGAAATCGGGCGGCACTTTAATTGGGGTGAAGTGGAGCAGGCGGAGATTGCGACATGGGTGGCGGTAGGCACCGCCGTGGTCGCGCTGGCCATCGGTCCGATCGTGGACAAACTGGGTCGGCGCAAAGGGATTATTTTCACCGTGGCCGGTTCGGCGATCTGCTCGGCGCTCACCGCCATTGGTGGTGCGTGGGGCAAGTCGTCGCTGATCCTGATCCGTTCGCTGGGCGGCCTGGGGTATGCCGAGGAAACCGTCAACGCGACTTACTTGAGCGAACTGTACGCGGCTTCCGATGATCCAAAACTGGCCAAGCGTCGCGGCTTTATCTACAGCCTGGTGCAGGGCGGCTGGCCGGTGGGCGCGTTGATCGCGGCGGGTTTGACCGCGCTGTTGCTGCCGGTGATTGGCTGGCAGGGGTGCTTCGTGTTTGCGGCGATCCCGGCGATTGTGATCGCGGTCATGGCGCGCAAGCTCAAGGAAAGCCCGCAGTTCCAGATTCACCAGCGCATCAGCGAGCTGCGTAAAAGCGGCGCGGTGAAAGAGGCGCAAAACGTCGCTGTGACCTACGGCGTGGACTATGACGAACACAGCAAGGCCGGCCTCAAGGCCGCATTCCGTGGCCCGGCCCGCCGTGCAACCCTGGTGATCGGTGCGGCGCTGCTGCTCAACTGGGCGGCGATCCAGGTGTTCAGCGTGCTGGGTACGTCGGTGATCGTCAGCGTGCACCACATCTCGTTCGAGAACTCGCTGATCATCCTCGTGCTGTCGAACCTGGTGGGTTACTGCGGCTACCTCAGCCACGGCTGGATGGGCGACAAGATCGGCCGGCGCAATGTCATCGGCCTCGGCTGGATGCTCGGCGGGCTGTCGTTTGCCGGGATGCTGTTTGGCCCGAGCAACATGGCGATGGTGGTGGGGCTGTACAGCCTGGGCCTGTTCTTCCTGATCGGGCCGTACTCGGCGGCGCTGTTTTTCATCAGTGAAAGTTTCCCCACCAGCATCCGGGCTACCGGTGGCGCGATCATCCATGCCATGGGGCCGATTGGTGCGGTGGTTGCCGGGTTCGGCGCGACCCAGGTGTTGTCGGCGGGGAGTGACTGGCAGACCGCTGCGCTGTGGTTTGGCGCAGTGCCGTGCTTCCTCTCCGGTGCGTTGATGTTTGCCGCGCGCCATGTGCGTCCGGAAACCGTCCAGTAAGGAGTTGATTCGATGAGTCGTAAAGTTGCATTGATTACCGGTGCCGCCAGCGGCATCGGCCAGGCCCTCGCGGTGGCGTACGCCCGCAGCGGCGTGGCGGTGGTGGGTGGGTATTACCCGGCCGATCCCCATGACCCGCATCACACGGTTGCGCTGGTGGAAGAAGCCGGCGGTGAATGCCTGATGTTGCCGCTGGACGTGGGCGATACCGCGTCGGTGGATAACCTGGCTGCGCAGGCGGTCCAGCACTTCGGTCGCCTCGATTACGCGGTGGCCAACGCCGGATTGTTACGCCGTGCGCCACTGCTGGAGATGACTGACGCGCTGTGGAACGAGATGCTCAACGTCGACCTGACGGGGGTGATGCGCACCTTCCGCGCGGCGACCCGGCACATGCATGAAGGCGGCGCGCTGGTGGCGATTTCGTCGATTGCCGGTGGCGTGTATGGCTGGCAGGAGCATGCGCACTATGCGGCGGCCAAGGCCGGCGTGCCGGGGTTGTGTCGCTCGCTGGCGGTGGAATTGGCGCCGTTGGGGATTCGTTGCAACGCGGTGATTCCGGGGTTGATCGAGACGCCCCAGTCGCTGGACGCGAAGAACTCCCTCGGGCCGGAAGGGCTGGCGAAAGCCGCGCGGGCGATTCCGCTGGGCCGGGTCGGGCGGGCGGATGAAGTGGCGTCCCTGGTGCGTTTTTTGACCAGTGAGGAATCGAGCTACCTGACCGGGCAGAGCATTGTGATTGATGGTGGCTTGACCGTGCGCTGGCCGGACTAACCCCCAGTTTTAAGCCGGACTCGCTCCAAATGTGGGAGCGGGCTTGCTCGCGAAAGCGGAGTGCCAGCCAATACATGCGGAACTGATCCACCGCATTCGCGAGCAAGTCGAATCGTCGCACCGCCGCTCCCACATTTTTGACCGCGTTCGCCGTTTGATTATTTCAGGAGTTCACCATGCCCCAACTCGCTAACCGCCGTGCTGTGATCACCGGTGCCGGCAGCGGCATCGGCGCCGCCATCGCCCGTGCCTACGCCGTCGAAGGCGCGCGCCTGTTGCTGGCCGACCGCGATGCCGCCACCCTCGCCGAAACCGCCATCACCTGCCGCAACCTCGGCGCCGAAGTCCTCGAGTGCGTGGCCGATGTCGGCACCGTCGACGGCGCCCGGGCCAGCGTCGATGCCTGCGTCACCCACTACGGCGGCATCGACATCCTGGTCAACAACGCCGGCATGCTGACCCAGGCCCGTTGCGTCGACCTGACCCTGGACATGTGGAACGACATGCTGCGCGTCGACCTCACCAGCGTGTTCGTCGCCAGCCAGCGCGCCTTGCCTCACATGATCGCCCAGCGCTGGGGCCGGATCATCAACGTCGCCTCGCAACTGGGGATCAAGGGCGGCGCCGAGTTGACGCACTATGCGGCGGCCAAGGCCGGGGTGATCGGTTTCACTAAATCCCTGGCCCTGGAAGTGGCCAAGGACAACGTACTGGTCAACGCTATCGCACCCGGGCCCATCGAAACGCCATTGGTAGGCGGCATCAGCGACACCTGGAAACGCGCCAAGGCCGCCGAGTTGCCCCTGGGTCGTTTCGGCCTGGCGGACGAAGTCGCGCCGACTGCCGTGCTGCTGGCCAGCGAGCCGGGCGGCAATCTGTTCGTCGGCCAGACCCTTGGCCCGAACTCCGGCGACGTCATGCCATGAGCGGGTATTAAGCATGTGCGGACTCTGCGGCCTGTTGGGCGAAGACCTGCACTGGAGCGACCCTTTGGGCGATGAATTGCCGCGCCGACGCGAACGTCTGCGCCGAATCGCGGCGATCAACCAGGTGCTGGCGGTGTTCCGGCTCAAGGTCGAAGACTTCCAGGGCGCGTCCTATCTGCTGCTGGGCGCCACCGGCAAACAGGAACTGGCCAGCGGCCTGGATCAATTGTGGCGGGCGGCAGAGACCATGCTCGGTCGACCGCTGGACCCGTTGGACCCGCGCCTGCTCGATCATCTGGAACTGTAGGAGCCCGGCTTGCCGGCGATGGCGTCCTTGATATCGCCATCGCCGGCAAGCCGGACTCCTGCGGGGGCATCATTGAGGTAGAACTATGAGCATCGCGCTAAACGTCATCACCGGCTTCCTCGGCAGCGGCAAGACCACCTTGCTCAAGCGCCTGCTGCAAGGTGAAAGCCTCGGCGACACGGCGTTGCTGATCAATGAGTTCGGCGACGTCGGCATCGACCACCTGCTGGTGGAGGAAGTCGCGCCGGACACGGTGCTGCTGCCCAGCGGCTGCGTGTGCTGTTCGATTCGCGGCGAGTTGAAAGACGCCTTGCTCGGCCTGTTGCAGCGTCGTGAGCGGGGCGAGATTCCGCCCTTCAAGCGGGTGATCCTGGAAACCACCGGCCTGGCCGACCCGGCGCCAATCCTCGCGACCTTGAACAACGACGTGCAACTGCGCGGGCGCTTTCATATCGGCCTGGTGGTGACGCTGGTGGACGCCAGCCACGCCGCTTTGCAAGAGCGCCTGCACCCGGAATGGCTGGCGCAAGTGGCCGCTGCCGATCGCCTGCTGTTGAGCAAGACCGACCTCGTCGAAGACTGTGGCCCGTTGCGCTTGCACTTGCAGGCACTGAACGCCGGCACGCCGATCCTCAATACCTGCGATATCGACAGCGGTGAACAACTGCTGCTTGGCGAAGGCCTGCGCAGTGCCGAGCCCGCTGCAGAAGTCCGCCGCTGGAAACTCCATCAAACCACCGCCGCCAACCACGGCGCTGCGCAAGTCTGTTGCCTGACCTTCGATCAGCCGCTGGATTGGGTCGGTTTCGGGGTCTGGTTATCGATGCTGTTAAGATGCCACGGCGAACGTATTCTTCGCGTCAAAGGACTGCTCAACGTGAACGCCAGTAACGCTCCCATCGTCATTCATGGCGTGCAGCATTGCCTGCATGCCCCGGTTCACCTGCCTGCCTGGCCGGGGACCGATCGGCAATCGCGCCTGGTGTTTATCCTGCGCGGGCTCGACCCGGCTCTGCTGCGGCGCTCCTTTGAAGTGTTCTCCAGAAGGTTCGCCGCATGATCACGCTTCGCGTCCTCGGCACCTCGGTGACCTTGCTCGAAACCTTGCGTGTGCGAGCGGAAAAAGAGCTGGGCATTCGCCTGGTGTACCAGGTGCATGATGTCGAGCAGGCCCAGCGCATTGCGGTGATGCAGCCTGACAGCTACGACCTCTACGACCAGTGGTTTCACAACGTCGACTTCGTGTGGCCGGCGCGGGCGATCCAGCCGATCGACACCCGGCGCATCGCGCTGTGGCACGAGATCAACGACCTGCCCAAGCGCGGACGCTTGTCCGCCAACGACCGTCTGGGCAGCGGCAGTGTGCCCAGCGAGCGCCTCTTCGTGCAGCACGACGGCAGCCTCGGCAGCACCGTCACCGAACGCATCAGCATGCTGCCCCTGACCCACAACGCCGACAGTTTCGCCTACCGCCCCGAGCGCTTGCCCGAAGGGTTCAACCGCGGCAACGAGAGTTGGGGCTGGTTGCTGGACCCGGCCTGGGGCGCACGCACTGCGTTGCAGAGCGACGCCGCCATCGGCGCCCTGGACGCGGCGCTGGCCGTGCAAGGCGCGGGCCTCGCGACCTTCAAGGACATCGGCAACATGAGCATCGAAGAGATCGATGTACTGGCCGATATCCTGGTGCGTAAACAGAAGGAAGGCCACTTCGCGGCGTTCTGGTCCGATGACGAGGAAGCCGCGCAACTGATGCTCAGCCCGAGCATCGATATCCAGAGCCTGTGGTCACCGACCCTGATGCGCCTGCATCGGGCCGGGGTCAAATACCGCCTGGCGGTGCCCCGTGAAGGCTATCGCGCCTGGTTCGGCGGGTTGTCGCTGTCGCGCCATGCCAAGGGCCCGGTGCTGGATGCGGCCTATGCCTACCTCAACTGGTGGCTGTCCGGCTGGCCGGGTGCGGTGATGGCGCGCCAGGGTTATTACATCGGCAACCCGGCTCGCAGCCGTGATCACCTGAGCAGTGCCGAATGGGACTACTGGTACGCCGGGCTGCCCGCCCGGGAAGAGCTGTTGGGCAGCGATGGCTTGCCGCTGATCGATGTGGGTGACGTGCGCGACGGCGGCTCCTATGAACAGCGCATGGGGCATATCGCGGTGTGGAACTCGGTGATGGATGAGCACAACTATCTCGTGCGGCGTTGGGGGGACTTCATGCGGGCGCGAACGTCGTAACGGCAGCCTGTCGCCAAATTAATGACATATAAACTCCCGTATTTATTGGGTGCACTTCTTCTCTTGCGCAGCTAATCTGGATAATTCAAATATCCCTGTAAAAAGGATATTTATTTGACGCCGGTTCAGCTATCGCGAGGGACGCGTATGACGAAGGGACGTTTCGGCTGGAGGGGGCAGGCGCTGCCAGAGGGCAACAGAATGAGGTGGCGCCATACGTTTCAAACCCGGATTGCCGGGGTGCTGGCGCTGCTGTTGCTGGTGGTCGTGGCGGCGGTGTATTTCGCGGTGAAGACCGCCACCAATCGTGCCGTGGAAAACCAGGCCCAGGTGCAGCTGGAAACCGGCAGCCAGGTGTTCGAACGCCTGCTCGACCTGCGTGGCCGGCGCCTGCAATACGGCTTGAACTGGCTGACGGCGGACCTGCCGTTTCGCCAGGCTGTCGCCGATGGCGAACCCGACGCGATTCTCGCGACCCTGCGCCGGCATGGCACCGGCCTGAGTTCCAGCGAGGTATTTGTGCTGGGGCTCGACGGCCGCGTGATGGTCAGCACGTTACCGGCGCTGACGTCCGGCCAGGCCTTTCCCTATAACGATGCCTTGCGCCAGGCCCGGCGCAGCGGCCTGCAAATGTTGATCGTGGCCCTGGATGGCCGGCCTTTCCTGCTGGTGCAACAGGAAGTCGTCGACCCCGCACCGATCGCCCGTGTCGCCATGGGCTTTCCCATGGACGAAATCTTTGCCAGTGAATTGCGCTCCATGAGCAACCTGGAAGTGTCGTTCATCAGCGCGCAGCTTGGTCAGCCCGGCGAATTGTTCAGTACTCAGCCCGAGGCGCTACAGGCGTCGATTGCCAGCGACCTGCAGGGCGCGTACATCACTCCGGTGGCGCAATTGAACCTGTTCCACGGCCAGCGCTATCTCAGCCAGGTGCTGCCGTTGGGTAACACGGCAGACGGTGGCGAGGTCCGGGTGCTGCTGCAAAGCCCGCTGGACCACGCCCTTGAATCCTTCGCGCCGCTGGACCGGCAATTTCTCGCGATCGCCCTGGTGGTGCTGCTGGTGTCGCTCGCGGGTGCGTTGTTTCTGGCGCGGCGGGTTTCACGCCCACTCAATGCGTTGGTGCAGGCGGCCGAACGCATCGGGGCCGGTGACTACCGCACACCGGTACAGGTGCGCAGCCACGATGAATTCGGCCTGCTGGCCCAGGCCTTCAACGCCATGCAAACCGGGATCGCGGTACGCGAGCGACAACTGGCCCACAACGCCTTGCACGACCCGCTCACCGGCCTGCCTAACCGCGCGCTGGCCATGGAACGCCTGGGCAGCGCCATCAGCGCTGGCCGGCCGGTGGTGTTGCTGTACCTGGGGATTGAAAACTACCGGGTGATCAACGAAGGCTACGGCCCGGAAGGCGTGGAAGAAATGCTCCGCGAAGCCAGCCGCTGCCTGCTGTCGAGCCTGTCGGCCAGCGACACCGCCGCGCGCATCACCGGCAGCGAGTTTTTGCTGCTGCTGGAAAACACCGCGATCGACCGCGCGGTGGCCCTGGCTGACCGCTTGTATGGGCTGCTCACCGAGCCCCAGCGCATTGGTGGCGATGAATTGCGCCACGAAGTGAGCATCGGCATCGCCGCCTACCCGGCCGACGGCCAGCAGGTTGAAGAGCTGATCAGCCGCGCCGCGATTGCCCGCCACGATGCGGCAGCGTTCCCGGGTTACTTACAGATCTACCAGCAGGACCGCGACCTCGCCCATCAACGCCAGATCAGCCTGATTCGTGACCTGCGCCGGGCGCCGACGGAGGGCGAGTTGTACCTGTGTTACCAGCCCAAGCTCGACCTGCACCATGGCCATGTGCGCCAGGCCGAAGCGCTGTTGCGCTGGCAGCACCCGACCCTGGGCCTGGTGTCGCCGGCCGAGTTCATTCCCCTGGCCGAGCGCACCGGCAGCATGGGCAGCCTGACCCAGTGGGTGATCGAAGAAGCCATTCGCCAACTGGCCGAGTGGGCGGTGCGCGGGTTGGAGGTGCAGTTGTCGGTGAACATCTCGGTGGATGACCTGGCCGATGACGGCCTGGCCCTGCGGGTGACCGAGTTGCTGGCGCACTACCGGGTATCGGCCCGGCAACTGATTTTCGAAATCACCGAAAGCGCGATCATGCACAACCCGGCCCAGGCCCTCAGCGTGCTGGAGCAACTGCGCGCTTGTGGCATCAGCCTGTCGGTGGATGACTTCGGCACCGGCTATTCATCCCTGGCGCAACTGCAACGCCTGCCGGTGCAGGAATTGAAGATCGACCAGTCGTTTGTGCGCAACCTCGACAGCACTTCCGGCGACGGCGTGATCGTGCGCTCGACCATCGAAATGAGCCACAACCTGGGGCTCAAGGTGGTGGCCGAAGGGGTGGAGTTCGAGCCCAGCCTCAAGCTGCTCAAGCTCTGGAAGTGCGACACGGCCCAGGGCTATCTGATCAGCCGGCCGTTGAATGCCATGGCGTTTGAGATGTGGATGCGCCGCGAGCGCGTGCCGGTCTAGGGCGTCGGTGGCTGCACCGACGCCGGTCTTTCAGTGTTCCACCGTTGCATCGACCAGGCTTTGCAACCGTTCCCACAAGCCTTCGACGTGGTGGCGCTCCGTCCCCAGCGCGCCAATGGACACGCGTACCATCCAGCGCTCGTCGAGCACGGCGGGGGTGACGTAGGCGCTGCCTGAATGGTTGAGCTTTTCCGCCCAGGCCCGGGTGTAGTTATCCAGCGCCTCACCATCCAGGCCTGGTGGCTCGTGGCGAATGCACAAGGTTTGCAGGGTAACGGCGGC
This sequence comes from Pseudomonas sp. C6002, assembly GCF_013385805.1. Classification (NCBI taxonomy): domain Bacteria; kingdom Pseudomonadati; phylum Pseudomonadota; class Gammaproteobacteria; order Pseudomonadales; family Pseudomonadaceae; genus Pseudomonas; species Pseudomonas sp. C6002. Next base: position 74,782 of record NZ_JACAPH010000014.1, read on the forward strand.
TACCAGTTTCCAGTGTTTGCTGCCTTCAATCTGTTCTGCCAGCCAGCGGGCATTCGCCAGGTCACGCCGCAGCCGGGCCTGCAGGCCGCTGACGCCTTGCTCGCGGATCAGGAACCACAGCTTCAGCGCGCGGAACCGGCTGCCCAGGGAGATCCGCCAGTCGCGGTAGTTCCTGACCTGGCCGTCAGCCTTGGACTGTAGATAGCTGGGGTTGGTGGTCATGATGCGAATCAAGTGCTCGGGGTCGCGTACAAAGTACACCGAGCAATCAAACGCCGCCCCCAGCCATTTGTGAGGGTTGAGGACCAGCGAGTCGGCGTTCTCGATGCCGTGCCACAGCGCGCGGCATTCCGGGAGGATCATCGCGGCCCCGGCCATGGCTGAGTCGACATGCAACCACAGGCCGTGGCGTTGCGTCAGGGCGCCGATGGCTTCCAGGGGGTCGATGGCCATGGCTGCCGTTGTGCCGGTGGTCGCAATCACCACACAGGGTCTGTTCCCGGCAGCCAGGTCTTGTTCGATTGCCCGCTCCAATGCATGCGGTGACATTGCATTGTGTTCGTCGGTTGCCACGGTACGGATATTGTTCTGGCCGAACCCCGCCAGGATCGCGGCCTTGTTCACTGAACTATGGGCGTGGGCCGAGGTGTAGACGATCAAGGGGGCGCCGCTGTTTTGCAGGCCATCGTGCATCAGCGCGTAGTAGGAGCTGCGTTCGCGGGCGCTGATCAGCGCCACCAGGGTGGAGGTCGAGGCCGAGTCCTGGATCACTCCGCTCCAGTTGGCGCTCAGGCCGATCATGTCGCGCAGCCAATCGGTGGTGACTTCCTCGATTTCGGTCAGGGCCGGGCTCGATTGCCACGACAATCCCACCACGCCCAGGCCGGTACTCAAGCAATCGCCGAGGACGGAGGACAGTTCCACATTCGACGGGAAGAACCCGAAGAAACTTGGATGCTGCCAATGCAACAGACCGGGCATGATCAGTGTTTCGACGTCGCCCATGATCTGTTCGAACGGTTCGGCTGTCTCAGGCGGGCTGGCCGGCAATGCGGACCTGATTTCGCCCGGGGCCGTGGTGGGTTGCACACCGCGTTGCTCGATGTTTTGTCGATAGTCTGCAATTAGGTCGATCATGGCGTGGCCATGTCGGCGGAATTCTTCAGGTGTCATATCAGGGTGTCCGTCAGGAAGAGAAATAAAGGCGTTAGCACCAGAAGTAAAACGGCTGGCCAGTGGTATAGCCGATAAACGACTGGATGCTGATGCGCTTGCCTGAATCGAAACCGCAAATGGCATGGGGACGGCGAGTATTGATAATCACCAGTTCGTTTTTCTGCGGCTGGATGCGCAGCGGTTTTTGCAAACGATCTTCGGGCAGTTCCGCCCCTTCGAAACGGATGACCTCGTCGTAGGTAAACGCCTCGGTATCCCAAATGACCAGTTCACCTCCGGAAGGGGGTACTTCGAGGTAAATATTCGCGCTGAATTGATGTTCCAGTTCGGCAATCGACAAGGGCAGGCAATCGACATGGGGGACTGTTTCGGAGAGGTGGGCTGTCTCCGGGAACATGGCGCGGATAATGCCGCAGAACATCGGCTGGCCCTGGAACGCCGCGGTTGTCGCGCCTTCTGGCCACACCTGCCGGATATGCTCCATCAGTAGATGGATGGGTGGTTTGCGCGGGGCACAGAGGTCATCGATCACGCAGCGCATGTGGGTGGCGTCTGCGTAGTATTTCTGTTGCGAATAGCTGTCTGCGGCCTTGCCATAGGTGGAGTTGAACGGTGTTCCCCAGCGATGGACACCATAGAAATGCTGGACAACTTTTCCGTGCTCATAGGTCTCGTGGTTATATTCCTGGAGCGTCGCCGTTTCGTTGATATGTTTATTTAGTACTTCGCTGGTTTGTTCATTCGCGTAGTCAGGTACCCGGATGGCAAGTATTTCTCCGCGAATAAGTTTTTCCAGGCTGAGTGTGTCGAGTTGCTCAAGCGCCAGGATCCCGGGCGCCTGGCTATGCGGGACTGCAGGTATTGATTCAACGCTGTTGAGGTCCGTCATGATGAAAACTCCATGTTAGTTACAGCACGTCATATAGATAACGTTTGTTTGGCTGGGGATTTACTGGCGACAGTGAGCGTCGGATGGCGCAGGGCCAAAGTTGAGGGAAAGACTTTTGGGGAGGTATAGGACTTTTCCGAGTAAACTTTTAAATACATCGGCGCTATCGGATCGCTTTATTTCACGCATAAAAAAAGGCGGCTACCCACTTAGGTAGCCGCCTTTTTCTTACTGCCGGTTTTGCTTAATCCGGCAGTTTGAACGCCATCACATAGTCACCCTGCTTGGTGCCCAGGGAACCATGACCGCCGGCCATGACCAGCACGTACTGCTTGCCGTCCTTGCCGGTGTAGGTCATTGGTGTGGTTTGCGCGCCTGCTGGCAGGCGGCCTTCCCACAACTGCTTGCCGTTTTTCACGTCATAGGCACGCAGGTACTGGTCAAGGGTACCGCTGAGGAAGGACACGCCACCGGCGGTGGTAAAAGTCCCGCCCAGGCTTGGCACGCCCATGGTCAGTGGAATCGGAACCGGCGAGCTGTCACGCACGGTGCCGTTCTTGTGCATCCAGATGGTCTGGTGGTTGGTCAGGTCGACCGCGGCCACATAACCCCACGCCGGCGCCTGGCACGGCAGGCCCAGTGGCGACAGCATGGCTTCGAGGATCACGCCGTATGGCGCGCCTTTGTTCGGCTGCACGCCTTCGGTTTCGCTGACCCGTGGGCCTTGCTTGGCAATATCGGCAGCCGGGATCAGTTTCGATTTGAACGCCATGTAGCTTGGGTTCACGAACGCGATCTGGCGAACCGGGTCGACGGAAATGCCACCCCAGTCGAACACGCCGAAGTTACCTGGGTAAACGATCGAGCCCTGCAGCGACGGCGGGGTGAACGGACCGTCGTAGCGCATGGATTTGAAGTCAATCCGGCACAGCATCTGGTCGAACGGCGTCACGCCCCACATGTCACGCTCCTTGAGGGGCGGTGGCATGAAGTTCAGGTCGGACTTCGGTTGGGTCGGTGCGGTGTGATCGCCGGCCACTGCGCCTTGCGGTACAGGGATTTCATTGATCGGCACTACAGGCTGACCGTTCGAGCGGTCGATCACGTAGATGCTGCCTTGCTTGGTCGACGCCATTACCGCTTGCTTCACGCCGTCAGCGGTCTTGATGTCGATCAGCGAAGGCTGGCCGCCCACGTCCATGTCCCACAGGTCATGGTGAGTGAACTGGAAGGTCCACTTCACGTGGCCGCTGTCGATGTCCAGGGCAGTCAGGCCGGCGCTGTACTTCTCGGAGTCCGGAGTCCGGTCGCCGCCGTACTGGTCGGGCATCTGGTTACCCATCGGCAGGTAGAGCATGCCGAGTTTTTCGTCCACCGCGAACATCGACCACATGTTTGGCGAGTTGCGGGTGTAAGTCTTGCCCTCGGCCAACGGGGTGGTGTCGTCCGGGTTGCCGCTGTCCCAATTCCACACCAGCTTGCCGGTGTGCACGTCGAACGCACGGATCACGCCGCTAGGCTCGTCGGTGGAGACGTTGTCGGTCACGTGACCGCCGATTACCACCAGGTTCTTGGTGACGGCCGGTGGCGAGGTGGAGTAGTAACCGCCCGGGGCGAAGGTGCCGATGTTGGCACGCAAGTCGATCTGGCCTTTGTCACCGAAGTCTTCGCACATCTTGCCGGTGTCGGCGTTCAGGGCGATCAGACGGGTGTCGGCGGTAGGGACGAAGATGCGTTTCGGGCAGGCATTCGGCGCGGCGGCCGGGCTGGCGCTGCCAGTCGGGCTCTGTTCCGAGGCATACACGGCATCATCGTGATACGACACGCCACGGCAGGTCATGTGCGCCCAACCCTTGAAGTTGGCAGCGCCTTCGCTGCTAATCTTCGGGTCGAAACGCCAGATTTCCTTGCCGGTGTCCGGGTCCAGGGCAATCACCTGGCTGTGGGGCGTGCACACGTAGAGCATGCCGTTGACTTTCAGCGGGGTGTTTTCCGCGGTGGTTTCACCGGGATCGCCTGGGCCAGGGATGTCGCCAGTACGGAAGGTCCAGGCTGGAACCAGCTTGTGGGCGTTTTCCGGAGTGATCTGTGCGAGTGGCGAGTAACGATCACCGAAGGCCGAACGGCCGTAGGAGTTCCAGTCACCATCAGCCTGGGCCGGCGCAGTGCTGGCCATGCCCGGTACCGCATCGCGGTCCAGCTGGCCTTTCTTGACCATGGCGCCCGGGTCGGTGAATTGGCTGGCCAATGCAGCGGCGCCGGCCAGTACGACGGCGACGCTCAGCGCGCCAGTGCCCAGCGGCGAGGCTTGGCCACGCAGCAACGGACGGCGGAACCACGGGAGCAGCATGACGATGCCGAGGGCAAACAGCAGGGCCAGGCGCGGTACCAGTTGCCACCAGTCCAGGCCGACTTCCCACAGCGCCCATACGGTGCTGGCAAACAGCACCAGTGCGTACAAGCCCAGCGCCGCACGGCGTGTAGCCAGCAGCAACAGGCCTGTGACGGTGATGCCGAGACCGGCCAGCAGGTAATACAGCGACCCGCCGAGCATGCTCAGCTTGATCCCCCCGGCCAACAAGGCCAGGCCCATTATCAGCAGCAAGATCCCCAGCAGCCTGGGCAGCAGGCGACTTGGACTTGAAGCACCATCAGTGCTCATAGTGTGGTTCTCCGTTACGTTTTGAATTGATTGCGCACAGTTCACTGTAGATGACGTTCCGGCGCAGGCTTGGTTCAGGGCTAATTCGTTTTCTTCAGAATTTACTTACAACGTCAGAATGAGCTTTGCAGCTTGATCCCGCCGATGAGCGCGTCATCCACCTGGGCCACGGCTCCGGGGTGACGGATGTATTGCAGGTTCGGGCGCACCGTCAGCCACTGGGTGACATGGATGCCGTAATAGAGCTCAGCGCTGTATTCCGTGTGTTGAATCGGCAGGTAGGATGGGTCATCGAAGTCGTATACCGCGTGGGCCTGGTTGCTTGCCTCGGCATTCTTGCGGTAGGCCGGGTTGACGTGCACCCGGGCCACGGCGAAACCGATATCGTCCTTGGCGCGGGCGTCGAACAGGCCCTTGTAGACCACGCCGGCTTGCACGTAGTTATCCACAGCGTTGGTTTTCTTGTCGTGCATCGTGCCGTTGGCGAACACGTTCAAGCCCCGCGAATGGTCGCTGGCCAGGCTGGTGACTTGCTGCTGCACCCCCAGCCACACCCCGTGCTTGCTGGAGGCGCTGCGATAGGCCTCGCCGCTGAGGGCTGCCGGCTGGTCGTTGCGGTCTTTATACACATCGCTGGCCTTGGCGCTGCTGTAGTAGTAGCCGGCGCGGTATTCGCCGGGCAGGCCGTTCAGCGTAGGCGTCCATACCAGTTCAACCGGGAGCAGGGCGCCTTGGGTGCCGCTGCCGCTGAGCTTGAAGCCGTTGCCGCGATCGAGGTTGGACGGGTTCTGTTCGTAGGCGCCGACCTGGGCGTACAACTCGGGCGTCAGGTGATATTTGACCCGCAACGCCCACTGGCTCACCGGCCAGTTGTACCAGATGCTGCCAACCCAGTTACCGACCTGCGAGCCGCAGAATGCGAGGTTCTGGAAGTCGCAGGGGAAGCTGTTGAAGTCTTCACCTTCGCCAAAGCGCCCGGCCTTGATGTCGAGCTTTTGGTCGAAGAATTTCTGCTGGTACCACATCTGCGTCAGGCGCCAGGTCTGGCCACGGCCCCAGACTTCCTGGGACGAGGTAAAACCGCCCACACGCGGATCGTTGACCCGGTCATTGGTGATGTTGTTGCCGCTGCGCTCGGTCACCGTCAACTGGAACTCGGCGTCGTGCCAGCCGAGGATCTTCTGCAGATCCAGGTGCGTGCCCAGGCCGAATTGGTCGCTGTAGCGCGCAGTGCGGTCGTGATCCGAGCCGCCGTGCAGGTTGCTGCCCATTTCGCCGGTGTAGTCGAATTTGAAGTCGTAGCCTTGCTGAGACAGCGCTGTCCGAGTGCCGCCGAAATCACCCAGCATCCACGGTGATTCAGCGTCAAAGGCAGGTGCGGCCTGGGCACAGTTGATCAGGCCGAACGGTAACAGCGCAGCGCACAGGCGCAGGTTGGGGAAAGCAGGCATAGGCAAAATGGGGTCTTAATATTTTATGGTTTTGAAACGCAAACAGCGGCCTGGCGCGTTCGCACAAGGGCGTTGAACACGGGCGGTCGATGGTTTGGTGGAATGATGAAACGTTTCAGTTTGTTGCTGACAAGGATAAAGCCCTGGCGCGGGGAGAGAAAGGGCTAAACGGAAGATGGATTCTTTCGGATTTGGTAATAGTGCGCTGGATCGTCGGATTTGGTAGCAATCTGTGCGTTGGTTTGTGTTTGAGGGCGTGGTTATCTGCGTCACCAAAACAGATGGGGGGTCGACATGGAAGGCGACGACAACGTAGGTGAGGCAAAGGCCGTAACAGCCGGGGAACTAGTCATTATTCTCGGTCAGTATCACAGTGCAATTGCTAGGCTCGGCTCCGGCATCATTAGCTTGTCCGGTGCGCTCAAACATAGCGAAGACGTGGATGTAAAACAGGCGGCAGATGAAGCATGGGTGAAGCTGAATGAGTTTATCGACTGCATGGAAGGTGTAGCTGATGGACTGAATGCTTTGACCCAAAAGAAGGAGGCCTGAAATGGCGAATGACCTCAAGGATAATGTGAGCTATCTTCGCCAGGAGTACCGTCAAGGTTCGTCATCAGGCTACGACCGCAAAGGCGGCGCAGGCGGTGGGGGCAACGGAGGAGAAAACGATTTGGAAAAGCGTATTTCGCAAGTTGAGGCAAGATTGGAGCGCGTCGAGACGAAGCTGGATGGCATGCAGGAGCACATGGCCACCAAGTCCGATCTGATGCAGACCAAAATCGACCTGCTCGAAGCAACCTCCAGGTTGGATCTCTCAATCGCCAATTTCAGAACGGATATGCAATCGTTGGAAACCCGACTGCTGAAATGGTTTGTCGGAACAGCTGGCGCCTTGTCTGCCATCGCCTTTGGCGTCGCCCGACTCGTCCACTGACGTTTTCCGTTCGAAGCCCGGCTTCCCGCCGGGCTTTCTGGTTTTTAAGCCAACTTCGCCAAACACTCTTCAAGAATATCCAGCCCTTCCTCCAGCACCGCCGCTTCAATCGTCAACGGCGCCAGCAGGCGGATGATATGCCGCGATTTGCCGCTGGGCATCAGCAACAAACCCGCCTCGCGGGCCAGTGCCAGCAGCTGGGTCAGTTGTTGTGGCGCCGGGCTGCCGTCGGCGTTGGCCAGTTCGATGCCACGCATGGCGCCCACGCCGGTCAAGCGGCCGAGGTAGGGGGAGAGCCTTTTCGAACACCATGATTCATAGCGACTGACGATCGCTTCTTCCTGCTGCGTGCCCCAACCTTGCAGGTGCTCGTCCGTCATTTCGTCCAGGGTGGCCAAGGCCGCCGCGCAGGCAATCGGGTTACCGGAGTAGGTGCCGCCGAGGCCTCCTTTGGGCAGGTTGTCGAGCAATGTCTTGCGACCCACCACCGCACCCAACGGCACACCGCCGGCGATGCTTTTGCCCAGCAGGATCAGGTCCGGTTCGATGCCCAGGCGTGAGAAGGCGAAGCGCTGGCCGGTGCGGCCGAAGCCGGACTGGATTTCATCGGCAATCAACAGGATGTTTTTCTCATCGCAGAAGCGTCGCAGGGCCTGGGCAAATTCCACGTCCAGCGCCAGGAAACCACCTTCGCCCTGCACGGGTTCGATGATGAAACAGGCCACGTCGTCGACGTCGATTTCCACGCTGAACAGGCGGTCCATCGCCTTGAGTGCTTCGCCGCAGGTCACGCCGTTGTCGCGGCTGGGGTAGGGCAGGTGGAACACCGGCCCCGGCAATACGCCGACTTTTTGCTTGTATGGCGCGACCTTGCCATTGAGGTTGAGCGTCGCCAGCGTGCGCCCGTGAAACGCACCGTCAAAGGCGATGACGGCGGTGCGGCCAGTGGCGCCGCGGACAATTTTCAGGGCGTTTTCCGCCGCTTCCGCGCCACTGTTGGTGAGCATGCCACTGACCGGGTAATCCACCGGGATGAATGCGGTAAGACGGTCCATCAGTTCGATGTAGGGCGCGTGAGGCGCGGCATTGAAGGCGTAGTGGGTGAGCCTGGTGGCCTGGTCGCGGATCGCCTCCACCACACGCGGGTGGCAGTGGCCCAGGTTGAGCACGCCGATGCCGCCGACGAAATCGATGAAGCGCTTGCCGGTGGTGTCCCAGACTTCGGCGTTCCGGCCATGGCTGAGGCTGATGGGGTGGACGATGGAAATCGACTGGCTGATGGTTTCGCGGCTCATGGATCCGGGACTCAAGAATAGGATGCGTCCTTTTATCTAAGCCGTGAGCCGCCTTGCCCCGCAAACGAAATAAAGTCGCCGGGTCATTATTAAAAGTCGGGATGTGCTATGGCGAGGGAGCAAGCTCCCTCGCCACATCCACCATCCAGTTCAGGAACGCCTTCACTTTCGGGATCTCCCCGGCATGCTCGGCATGGGCGATAAAGTGCGCGCCGGCACTCGGCATTCTGTAATCCCAGGGGATCATCAGGCTGGCGTTCGCCAATTCCTCGGCCACCAGATACTGCGGCACCAACGCCACGCCGTACCCCGATTGCGCGGCGCGGATGCACATGTAGAACGTGTCGAAACGCGGCCCGTGGTAGCTGTTTTGCGAGTGCAGGCCCTGTTCCAGAAACCACTCGTGCCAGGCTTCCGGGCGCGAGGTGCATTGCAGCAAGGTGTGGCGGGACGAGGCGTCGCTGCCAGCGGCAACAAACCCGGGGGCACAGACCGGCACCACGGCTTCGCGAAACAACTCGATGCAAGTTGCCCCCGGCCACGCTCCCTGGCCGAAGAAAAACGCGATATCCGCCTTGGCCTGCAACACGTCGAACGGCTCCAGTTCGTTGCGCACGTCCAGATGGATATTGGGATGGCGCGCGGCAAAATCCTTGAGCTTGGGCACCAGCCAGCGGTCACCGAAGGTCGGCTGGGTGGCGATGCGCAGCACTTCGGTCTCGCCACCGTAGGTGAGGATGTAGCGGCTGGAAATATCCACCTGGTTGAGGATTTTGCGTACTTCCTCCAGGTACAGCGAGCCCGCCGGCGACAGGTACAAACGCTGGCGCACCCGCTGGAACAGCGGGTGGCAGAGCATCTCTTCGAGCTGTGCCACCTGCTTGCTCACCGCGCTCTGGGTCAGGTGCAGTTCTTCGGCAGCGCGGGTGAAACTCAGGTGGCGGGCGGCAGCTTCGAAGCACTGCAGGGCGGTCATCGAAGGGGTCAAGCGTTTCGAGATCATGAGAAGTTCATTCCAAATCGGAAGGAGCCTTTGCCTAAACGTCGTTTGTGGCCAAGGTGTAAAGCCGTTGATACTGACCGGCAACACTATAAACGGCGCGGGTTTGTGGCGCCGAATAATAAAGACCGACAGGGAGCGCCTTGCATGAAGCACATGAAATCCACGTTGGCGGCATTCACCGCCGCAGCACTATTGGGGCTGGCCGCAAGCGCACACGCGGGGGCGACCCTGGATGCGATCCAGAAGAAGGGTTTTATCCAGTGTGGGGTCAGTGATGGGTTACCGGGTTTTGGCGTGCCGGACGCCAACGGCAAGATGACCGGCATTGATGTGGACGTGTGCCACGCCGTCGCCGCAGCACTCTTTGGTGACGCGTCGAAAGTGAAGTTCAGCCAGTTGACCGCCAAGGAGCGTTTCACTGCGTTGCAATCCGGCGAGATCGACCTGATTTCCCGCAACACCACCTGGACCAGTTCCCGTGACGCGGGCATGGGCATGGTGTTCACCGGCGTGACCTACTACGACGGCATCGGGTTCCTGGTGAACACCAAGCTCGGTGTGAAGAGCGCCAAGGACTTGGACGGCGCGACCATCTGCATCCAGGCCGGCACCACCACCGAGCTGAACGTCTCGGATTACTTCCGCGCCAACGGCCTGAAGTACACGCCGATTACCTTCGACACTGCTGACGAAAGTGCCAAGGGCCTCGAAGCGGGCCGCTGCGACGTGCTCACCACCGACCAGTCGGGGCTGTACGCCCAGCGGATCAAGATGGCTCACCCGGATGAGTTCGTGGTGTTGCCGGAAGTGATTTCCAAGGAGCCATTGGGCCCGCTGGTGCGCAAGGGCGACGACGAGTGGTTCAGCATCGTCAAGTGGACGTTGTTCGCCATGCTCAATGCCGAGGAAATGGGCATCACTTCGCAGAACGTTGAAGAGCAAGCCAAGTCCAGCAAGAACCCGGACGTCGCCCGTTTGCTCGGCGCAGACGGTGACTACGGCAAGGACCTGAAACTGCGCAAGGACTGGGTCGTGCAGATCGTCAAGCAAGTGGGCAACTACAGCGAGGTGTTCGAGCGCAACATCGGCCAGGGCAGCGTGCTGAAGATCAAGCGCGGCCTTAATGCCCTGTGGAGCAACGGCGGGATCCAGTACGCGCCGCCGGTTCGCTGAGGTTTCACGAAGAAACCGTGTCCTTGCCCGCCGCCTTGGAGCGATACAACGCCTGATCGGCCCTGGCCATCAGGCAGGCGGGTGACTCATCGTTGCGTCGCTCTACCACGCCGAGGCTCAACGTCACCTTGAAGCTGCCCACGGCGGGCAAGTCCTTGAGCGCACAGCGCATTCGCTCGGCCAATTCCCGCGCGGTCTCCAACGTGCTTGTGGGCACGATGACCATGAATTCATCGCCGCCCCAGCGGGCCAGCAAGTCGCCGTGGCGAATGCAGGCCTCCAGGCATTCCACCACGCGCACCAGGGTTTCATCGCCTACGGCATGGCCGTGCTGATCGTTGATGGGCTTGAAGTCGTCAATGTCCATGGCGATCAGCGACAGCGGCAGGCGAAACCGTTGGGCGCGAGCGCACTCTTCCAGCAGGACGCGTTCAAGGCGGTAACGATTGGCCACGCGAGTCAAGGCGTCGCGTTCGGCCAGGGAGCGATTCTCGTCCAGTTGCAACTGCAGTTGTTGATTGACACGCGACAGCTCGCGGGTGCGCTCGGCCACCAGGGCTTCAAGGGATTGATTGCGGCGCTCCAGCTGTTCGATGGACTGTTTGCGCGCCTGGATACTGCGGTGGGCGCCGACCATGCGTGCCACCGAGCCGTCGTCGTTACGTGCGATCACGTAGCCGCGGTCTTCGATCCACAGGTAGGAGCCGTCTTTCTTGCGGCAGCGGTATTCGGCTTGATAGTGAGTGGTGCGGCGGTTGATGTAGTTATCAAACAGCACCATCACTTGGGGATAGTCATCGGGATGAATCACGTTTTCCCAGGTGAATACGCTGTTTTCCAGGGAGTGATGGGCATAGCCGAGCATTTCGTACCAGCCGGGGTTGCGGTAGACGAACCCGGTGTTGGCGTTCCAGTCCCAGATCCCGTCGCTGACCAGCTCCATGATGGCATGCAGCATGTCGGCGTTAAGGTCGCAAAAGTCCTTCCTTGACGGTTCGCTGCCGGATGTATCGTCCATTGCGCACTCCCTGCGTGGACTGGCTCCTGGGGCCAGCCAAAATTGATGCCGATACTCCGTGGCTGGCGGTACTGTACAACGGCGCCTTGGCGCTTAGAAGGGGGTCTTTGGTCTAGTGGGAATGTGGCTAAAAGCCACTACTTGCTTGGGTTCAGCTTCTGATCAGGCGCCGCCATCCTGGTCCTGGGCGCCCCATTGGCATTGTGCTGATAAATCGCCTCAGGCTGCCCCTGCCGGTTAAAAAACACCTGCCCGATCCCGGCAGAATTCCAGAGCCGTTCGCCCGCTTCAGCGTGTTCCGGAATATGCGGCACTACCTGCATGAGTCGGCGACGGGTGAACCAGTTCAGCGGTGAGCGCGGTGAGTAGAGCCATCGATTGAGACGGTCGAACCATTCCAGCAAGCGCGGCGGGAATTCGTTCTTGATGCCGCTGCTGGTGATCTGCCAGATTTTTGGACCGGCATTGCGGTGGCGAATCAGCACTTCATAGACGAACGAGTAGTGCACGTCTCCCGAGAGGATCACGTAGTTGCCCGGTGTGCGGGAGTGACGAAAGATGTTGAGGATCACCTGTGCCGCGCCGCGGTGGGCCATCCAGTTTTCCGCGTCCACCAGCAGCGGGTAGCCGCACCAGCTGAAGGCCTTCTGCACGGTTTCGATCAGCTTGACGCCGAAGATCGGCGCCGGTGAAACGATGATCGCGCAAGGGTGATCCAGCAGCTCCTGTTGCAGTTCGCTCAGTGCTTCCCAGTCCAGCAGGCCGGACGGTTGCGTGAGGTTGAACTCGCTGCGCCAGCGCCGGGTACGGGTGTCGAGCACTACCAGTGCGGGGGTGGTGGGCAGTACGTAATGCCATTGCTGGAACTTCAGCAGGTCATCCACCAGCTCATCTTGAGCGACAGGCTGCAGGTAGTTGTCGTGGGCCTGTGTGGTGAGCGCCAGGGTTTTGCCGATCACCGTATCGAACGCATCCGGGTTATTGCCCCAGCCCTGGCACAGCATGTAGGCCAGCAGTGCGTTGCCGATGATGCGCTTGGAGAACGGATGCCCGTAGGCGGTTTCTTCCCATTGGGCGCTGAGGTTCCAGTCGTCGGTGATGTCGTGATCGTCGAAGATCATCAGGCAGGAGAGGTGGGCGAACACCCTGGCCACGCCACCCAGGCCGTCACGGAACGTGTCGATCTGCACTTGCTCGTGCCCATAGCGTACGTGCCCTTCGGCGCGCAGTTGCGGCGCTTGCGGGGTGATCAACTGCCACGGTAGGGGCGACCACGCCAGCAGGTACATCGCCATGACTTCGGCAAAAGTCACCAAGTGGTTGTCGGCGCTGCTGCTGGTGAAAATAGGCTTCTTCACCCCGCCAAAAAAACGCTCGCGCAGGGTCTCGTTGCTCTTCAGGGCGGGCAACAGGTCGGCTCGATGGTAGTAGCTGGCGGCATGCTCATAAAGCGCGGCGCTGTTGTCGACGACGGCACCGTCGAGGTGTTCATCGAACAGGCCGAGGCGCGTGATCAGCGCATGAATGGCCCGCAGCATCGGCCCCGCGACATCGTCGGCGTAGACCTGGTCGCCACTCATCATCAACAAGGCCGGGCGTTCCTCCAGGGTGTTCGATGCGGCCAGCAGCCGGTCGACACACAGCAAACCGTCGGCTGCGCTGTGATGGGGCTTGCGGCAGGAACCGTGGACCAATTGGTGGATGCGGCTGTGCAGGACGAAATGCGGGCCTTGTGCGCCCGGGTAGAGCAGGTGCGGCGCCCATTCGGCGATACCGGCACGGTTTACCAGCAGGTCGTAGCTGATGCTTACGTCCTGGGGCAGGGCTTCCGCCAGCGGTACGTCGATCAGGTGGATAAAGGCCTGGCGCCCGACGGGCACCACCTTGCATTGGCTGGCGTCCAACTCGATATCGAGCGCCGCGCCTTGGGCGACTTGCAGCCTCAGGGTCAATGCCAGGGGACGACTTCCCACCAGCCACATCACCAGGCGCCGCGGTTCCAGGCGTCGCAGCAACGGGCCGGCGAGTACAGCGGGAAGTGTGTCGGGGTGAGGCATCAAGGCAACGGCTCTGGGCAAGGTTGGGCCGAAAAGGTAACGCATTGAATGTCAGCGTTTTGTTAAGGCGCGATACCCGGGCGAGCCGCAAATTACCCGGCGCCCACTGGCCCGGGCTATAAACCTTTCATCTCAAATCATGACTGCGTGGCGCAGGTCTCGCCTTCGGCAATCATCCAGCGCAGCACTTCGGCCAGGGCCACACTGTGCTGGCGCTCGACCCAGCGCACACCCTGCGGGCTGTACCGTTCGATATAGCGGCTCAGCACCAGGCGGCCCTGCTCCGACGACAGGCTCAGGCGGGTCTCCCGGCAGAGCAGGGCGCTGGTCCCGCGTTTACGAACCTGACGTTGCAGGACCAGTGAGCTTGATTCAGAAATCATCGCCGGCTCCCTGCGCACAACTATCGGCCTGAGGCGACGTCGCCCCCTGCTTGCCCTCCAGCACAAAGGCCGCGCGGTGTTCGGCCACCACGTTACGCAAGGCACTGTAGTAGTCCGGCAGCTTTTGCAGGCTGTCGGTCAGCGGCAGCAACGAGGCGCGCGTGTCCACTGTGCCACCCACCAGGCTGATGGTGCCCAGGGTTTGCACAGTATCGCTGTCGCCCAGCGGCGCCACCAGGAAGTTCAGGACCTTGCCCGCCGCATCGCGGCTGTTGCCGGTGCCCAGCAACGGCAGTTCGACAATCGGCCCGTTGCCAATCCCCCACACGCCAAAGGTCTGGCCGAAATCGGCGGTGTGCCGAGGGATGCCCAGCGGGTCCGAGACATCAATCAAGCCGACGATCCCCACGGTGGTGTTCACCGCAAAACGTCCCAGGGTGTTGATCGAGCGCCGTGGGTTGCCTTGCAGCAGGTCGCTGATGAAGACCTTGGGCTCGCTGAAGTTGCTGGCGAAGTTATGCACACCCTGCTGGAAAAACTCCGGCATGTATCGGTAGCCTCGGGCTACAGGCGCCAGGGCGTAGTCATCCACCGCGCGGTTGAAGGCGAACACGCCCCGGTTGACTGGTTCGGCGGGGTCATACACCGGGTAGGAAACCTGTGCGCAGCGTGTGGTACTCGTTACGTTGGCCGGGCTCGCGCAGCCTGTGAGGTAAGACACAGTCAGCAACAACACCGCCTGGCGAGCCAGGTGCTGGGGATACGTCAGCGAGCGCATGGGGTCAGTCTCCGGGAAAAGGAAGCCGATGCTGGCAGCCGCAGCTTGCGCAAAGATGTCTGCTTTATTGCGCCGTTGACGCTTTATTGCACGATTGAAATATATGACGGGCCGCGTCGAATGGTTTTAGATGGCGCATCGACAAGACCAAGTGATGCCCATCGGTGAGCCATCTTTTAATCGTGGACGATGACCTCGAGGTCCTCGCCCTGCTGAAGAAATTCTTCCTGCAACATGGCTACACGGTCGAGACCGCCGCCAATGGCGCCGAGCTGTGGGCGGCCATGGAGCGTACACCTGCCGACCTGATCATCCTCGACCTGATGCTGCCGGGGGATAACGGCCTGTTGCTGTGCCAGCGCCTGCGCCAGCAATACGCAACACCGGTGATCATGCTGACCGCCATGGGCGAACTGAGTGATCGCGTGGTGGGCCTGGAAATGGGCGCCGATGATTACCTGAGCAAACCTTTCGATGCCCGTGAATTACTTGCCCGGGTGCGCGCCGTACTGCGTCGGGCGGGTGAAAACCGGCCGACGTTGGGCGACGTGTCGCGCCCGCTGATTCGTTTCGCCGGCTGGCAACTGGACCTGACGCGCCGTGAGTTGCGCTCGCCGGACCAGGTGATGATCCCGTTGTCGTCCGGGGAGTTCGACCTGCTGCTGGTGTTCGTCGAACACCCGCAGCGCGTGCTCACCCGCGAGCAATTGCTGAACCTGGCGCGGGGCCATAGCCACGACGCGTTCGACCGCAGCATCGACGTGCAGGTCAGCCGCCTGCGACGCAAGCTGGAGTTCGACACCAAGCGCCCGGCGATGATTCGTACCGTGCGCAACGGTGGTTACCAGTTCACCGTCGCGGTGACCCGCTCATGAGCCGCTTCAAACCTCGGGACACCGTGGCCCGCTGGATTGCCCTGACCATCCTGATTGCGATGCTCACAGCGCTGGCCTTCAATGCGCTGTTTGTGCAACTGGCTGGCGTTTGGGCCAGGCCGCCGTTGGGTGAAACCGGCCTGTTGGAGAAGGTCGCGGTGATCGTGCGGATGATCGAAGCGGCAGAGCCGTCCCAGCGCGCCCAACTGACTCGGGCAGTGGCCGATGACAGCTTCAAGGTGAGTTGGTCGGCCACCCGCACAGGCATTGATGTGCCGGTTCTGGAAGACCCGGGGTTTCACTCCGACCAGGTGTTCAAGCAGCTGCTCAAGGGGCCGGAGCGGCGAATGGAAGCCTACGAACCGTCCGACTGGCCTGGCCCCGGCGGGCGCTATGCGCTGGTGGTGCAGTTGGTGGATGAATCCTGGCTGATGTTCAGCGCGCCGTCGCGCAGCTGGGGCCTGGCGGAAGGCCCGCGAAGCCTGATCGTGCTGATGCTGGTACTGATTTCCACCGCGCTGGTCACGCTGATCGCCACCCGGCGCCTGGCCCGGCCGCTGCAATATTTCGCCCAGGGTGTGCGACGTTTCGGCGCCGACTTTCGTGCGCCGCCTATCGAGCCGGTCGGCCCCCAGGAAATCCGCCAGGCGATTCTCGCGTTCAACGGCATGCAGGCGCAGTTGCAGCACTTCATCCAGGACCGCACCCAGATGCTCGCCGCGATTTCCCATGACCTGCGTGCGCCGCTGACCCGCCTGCGCCTGCGGGGGGAATTCATCGAAGATGCCGACCAGCAGCACCGCCTGTTCCGGGATGTCGACGAGATGCAGGCGATGATCAACACCGCGCTGGAATTCTTTCGCGACGATGCGCGCCTGGAACAGGCCACCCAACTGGACCTTGCGGAGTTGCTGCAAACGCTGATTGACGACTACCGCGACCAGTCCATCGACATCACCTTCAATGGCCCGCCACGGCTGGTGTATTTCGGTCGCCCGCTGGGGCTCAAGCGAGTGATGACCAACCTGATGGACAATGCGATCCACTACGGGCGGGCGCCGGAAATCGAACTGCAACAGAGTCCGGGCGTGGTGACGATACGGGTACTGGACCGTGGCCCGGGCATCCCGCAGGAGCAGCATGAGCAGGTGTTCCTGCCGTTCTTTCGGCTGGAAGGCTCACGCAATAAAAGTACCGGCGGGGTCGGTTTGGGCCTTTCCACGGCACGGGCGATTGTCCTGGAACACGGTGGAACGCTGACGTTGGAGAATCGCCCGTGTGGCGGGTTGGCCGCCGTGGTGGTGTTGCCGGTTTAGGAAGGCTTAAACCCTCACGGCAAATTGCCTTTTCCCAGATCAGTCAGATTACCGCTATTCGACTGAAAAATTTGCTGGTTGGAGCTGCTACGCGAGGGCTCATCGTTTGGTTTGGGGGCCGGCTGAACAGGTTGGACGGGTTGAGTGGCTTGAGGCGAATGAGTGGGTTGATTGAAGGATTGGATATGGAAAGCGCTGCCAATGATTGGAAAGGACATAGATGTTGGCTCTCATTAGAAAGGACGTGAAGTGCGCATTCACCTCCCTTTGAGTGCGTCCTGATCAGTGGCCCTGGCCCGGTCCGGCGTTCCGGGCCTTTGGGTTTCCATATGCTTCGCCGTGTCGATGAGGCGCCGTTTCAAGCCGGCTTGGGCACCGTAAACCGAAACTCGCTGCCTCGCCCCAACTCACTCTCAGCCTCGATCCGCCCGCCGTGGGCCTGCACGATGCCTTGGGTGATGTACAAGCCCAGGCCGCTGCCGGTGGGATTGTTTTCGGTTTGCGTCCAGTAGCGATCAAACACGTGAGGCAACTGATCAGGGGCGATCCCTTCGCCTGAGTCACGCACCGAAAACACGATCTCTTCGCCATTGCTCAACGCACTGATGCCGATATTGCCCTGGCGCGGGGTGAACTTGATGGCGTTGCCGATCAGGTTCGACAGCACCTGGAACAACCGTTCCGGGTCGGCATGGATTTGCAGCCCGGGTTCGGCATTGAAGGACAGGTCGATGCCCTTTTCCATCGCCAGGGGCGCGAGCAGTGAATAGGCCTCCTCGAACATCTGGCTCACGTCCAGGGCCACCGGCTTGACGGTGTAGCGCCCGGCTTCGATCTTCGAGGTGTCGAGCAAATCTTCCAGCAGCACATTCATGCGCCCGGCGGCTTGTTGCATGGTATCGATGGCCGAGGAAATCCGTCGCGAGGTGTGTGGGCCATCGGAACTGAAGGCCTTTTGCATCATGCCGCAGAGCATCGAGATCACCGTCATCGGGTTGCGCAGGTCGTGGGAAACCACCGCCACCAGTTCATCCCGGGCGCGCACCGCCTGTTGTTCACGCAGCACCTGGCGGGCCAGGTCATTTTCCAGGGCCGAGCGGCGCAGGTCGTTGGCGGCGAAGCGGTCACCGTGGCTCCATTTGGTGGAAATGCCGGCCATCTCCACCTTCCAGATTTCAAACGAGGTGCGTGGGCGAAGGTGCAGGCCCGCGTCGGTGCTTTCCAGGTCCAGGGGTTTGTTCGGGTCGCCGCTCCAGTTGATGTTTTCCTTCACTTCGGGACGAAACCACAACACGCCGTTGTCCACCGGCTTGGGCAAGCTCATGGCCAGCACGCCACTGGCTACGTGCTGGTATTCAGCCGCCGGCGGGTAAACCGAGGCCAGGTTATGGCTGGCAAACACCGGCTGCCCGGCCTCTTGCAGCCACTTGTGCAGGGCGCGAATCTGCGCAGGTTCCGGGCAATTGCCGTAACGGTGCAGTTGCTTGTCTTCGATGATTGCCACACCGCCTGCGAGGGTCAGGTCCATCAGCAATTGCGGACGCTGCGCCAGGCCATCGAAGACGTTTGCGGGCGAGGCCTGCATGGCCTGGCTGAGCAAGGCCAGGGCCTCGACTTTTTCTTCGCGCTGGCGGCTTAGGTCCAGGGCCTCCATGGCGCTGATCTGCAACGACAGCACCTGGCCGATAGTCTGGCACGCGGTGCGCAAATCATTGGGCACCAGCAGCGGCTGGCGGTTGCCGCAACTGATCAGGCCCCAGAGTTTGTCGCCGGCCATCAGGGAGATGCTCATGGACGACAGCACCCCCATGTTTTTCATGTACTGGCAGTGAATTGGCGACACGCTGCGCAGGGTGGCGAAGCTCAAGTCCAGGGGCTGGCCGGTGTCCGGGCGCAACCTGGGCACCAGCGGCACTGCCTCATAATCGGCATTGGGGATGATCCGCAGCCAATTGGTGCGGTACAGCTCCCGGGCTTGTTCGGGGATGTCAGACGCCGGGAAGAACAGGCCGTTGAACAATTCCATCGACGGGGCGGACGCTTCGGCGATCACCTGGCCGTGGCCTTCCTCTTCGAAACGATAAATCAGCACCCGGTCGTAGCCGGTCATGGCCTGGATTTCGTTGACGCTGATTTCATACAAGGCTTGAAGGGTTTTCGCCGCCTGCAGGCGTTGCAGCATCTTGCCCAGGTTGCTGGTCCGGCCATTGAGTGCCCGCGGCTGGAAGTCCTTGAGCCGTGGTTCGAACTCCAGCACCAGTACATCCTGATGGCGGTGCAGCAAGCCTTCGAACTCGGCGCCGTTGAGGGTCATGTGCAGCGGTGCGGCGTCGAAAAAGCTGTTTTGCGTGACCATGGCCCGGACGGCTTCGGCATGTTCAATGCCGATCAATGTGTGCAGCGGCTGGCCCAGCAGGGATTCCGGTGAGTGGTTGAACAGTTCGGCTACGTTGGCGCTCACCTGCACGATATGCAGTTCCGGCTCGGACAGGGTCAGCAGCGCACCGTGGGGCTGGATGGCCCCCGGGAAGCGGATGGGTTCGTCTGCACAGTTGGCAAGCAACTCTTCAAAATCTTCGGGTTTCATAGCAGTACCTCCTGGCTGTCGAGCCATTGCTCAAAGCAGCTGAATGTCGAGCGGGCCGCGTTCACGGCGCGCAGTTTGGCGTGCGCATCGAGGGGCACATGGCTCAGGTAGTCGAGAAAGTCTTTCCAGCGCCGACCGGTTTCAGCGCCGTACACGTTGAGAAACGCGCCGCCGTTGTCGGCATCCAGTCCCAGGCGCTGGGCCATTTCCCGGCGCAGGATCTGCCCGCCCAGGGTGGCACCTTCCAACACATACAGCGCGCCCAGGCAGGCGGCCGGCGTGTCGAGGAGCGGTAGCGACAGGCAATGGGGAAGGGCGGCGATGGCTCGGGCGTCCAGGCCCAGGGCGTGAAGATCCGTCAGCAGGGTGGGAGTTTTGCGACGCAGCACCTGATCAAACCCCACGGGGATCAAGCCGCTGTCGTGCAGCGTCGTTTCCAGAGGGTTGTAGAACCCGTAATAGGCCTGGAGCAGGCGTTTATACCGAGTGTGATCGAGCTGCGGGGAGAAAAACGGCAAGCGCTTTTCCAGGGCGACGTGCAGTAAAGCGGTACCCGAGCGCAGGGCTTCAAGTACAGGGGGCGCACCAACGTCATGGGCCTGTGAATGCATTCAGTAAACTCGAACTGGGGGCCTGCTGGCCATGTAAGGTTGCTTAATAACTGACCGCAGGAGTCGCCGTGAAGTTCGCCTTGGCTGATATCGCGATGCTATCAGTGCATGGGCGAACCCTGCACCAGGGCCGACTGCACGCAGTCGATCAGGCGCTTGGTGGTCCACGGCTTGGGCAGGAACCGCACGGTGCTGCCCAACTGCGAGGCCATTGCGGTGTTGCCCGAGGTCAGCACCACCGGCAGCGTCGGCCAGCGATGGGCGACTACTTTGCTCAAGTCGTAGCCATTGAGCAGGCCGGGCATCTGGATATCGCTGACAATCAAGTCTACCGGATCACTGGCTCGTTCAAGAAAAATCATTCCTTCGTCTGCGGACGGGAACGAGGTCACCACCGCGCCGAAATCCTCCAGTACATCTACCATCAACGAGCGAATGATTTCGTCGTCTTCCAGCACCAATATCGATGGCTGAGCCATGATCCTTACTCCACCATCCGGGTTAAGTAAGGTGGAGTGGGGCGCCGTCGATTAGGTTCGATTGGATGTTTTTTTTGCGATGGGTGGTCATTTGGTTGTCTTTGAATTGCGTCAGGGCAGGGCGCTCCACTGGCGAAACCTGCTAGAAGCGTTCATCCAGCAGCGCCGGCAACGTCAGCTCCTTGACGAAACTGGCGCCGGACAGGCTTAAGACCATACGCACCACCTGCACCACGTCATGCACCGGAATCAATTGGCCCTCACCGCGCTGTTCGGCCTGGGTGCGTGAGGTGCTCAAGGAATCTTCGGTATTCAGATAGCCCAGGTTCAGGCAAGTGACGCCCAGGCGCTGCTGGCGATAGCCTTCACGCAGCGCATCGGCGATGCCGCGCAAGGCGAATTTCGAGGCGCCGAACGCCACTTCGGGCCGGCCGCTCTGGGGCAGTCCCGAGGTCGAGCCGGTGAGGATGATGCGCGGCTGAGGGCTCTTCAATAACACCGGCAGCGCCGCTTGATCAACAACAGCGGTGCGGTGATGTTGCAACTGACGATGGCTTCCAGTTGCGTGTCCTCGTCGGTGAGAAAGCTGTACGCCGGATCAAACGCCCGCGCCTCCCAGATGCCCAGGTTATAGATCAGTGTGTCCAGCCCGCCTGCCGCCACCGCCTGCTCGATGACGTGCGCCGCTTGGCCAGGCATGCCAAGGTCTGCTTCCACCCAGCGCACCTCGGCGCCAGTGCTGCACATCAAGGGATCAGGGCGACTGCGGGACACCCCGATCAGCGTATCCCCAACCCCGCCCAGCCCTTCCATCAAGGCCCTGCCCAATCCTTTGCTTGCACCGACCACCATGGTTTTCATCGCTTGTCTCCTGAACCGCTGTGCCGAGAGGAGCGGGCATGCAAGCAGAGTGGTGGGGTGATATCAATTGAGTGGCTGTTTCCAGATGTTAATCTCAGGTGTTTCAACGATCCCGGGTTGCCTCATGCTGACTGTTATCCGACTTGCCGCCGCACCCGACGCAGTGTGTTTACCTGCAATAGAGCGCAGTGCGGCCCAGTCCTTTCGTGCGATCGAATCCTTGAGCTGGCTGGCCGATGCCGAGGTCATGAGTGTTGAACGTCATCTGCAGTTGATCGCGTGGGGTACGTGTTGGGTGGCGGTGGATGCTGCTGGCCAGGTCCAGGGTTTTCTCAGTGCACAGATGCTTGATGACGACCTGCACATCCATGAACTGTCGGTGGCGCAGGTCATGCAGGGCCGTGGCGCAGGGCGGCAATTGCTGGAAGCCGTGATGAATGAAGCAAGTTTGCGCCGGTTGCGGGCCGTCACCCTCACCACGTTTCGCGATGTGCCCTGGAATGCCCCGTTCTACCAGCGGCTGGGATTTCAGCCAGAGCGCTCGCTGGCGCCGGATCATCGTTTGGCAGAGGCTCTGCGCGAGGAGTATCGTCACGGTTTTGCGCCGGGCAGTCGCTGTGCCATGTCATGGCAAGTCCCCAGCTGAACCGGCACAACGGATGGAAAGTTACCCATGAAGTACGTCGTATTATTCAGCCTCGCCCTGATTGCCGGTCTCGTCAGCCTGCCGGCAACGGCGGCGGGAGACGCCGAAGCCGGTGGAAAGTTATTCAGCAAAACCTGCGGCGGTTGCCATAGCGTCGGCGAAAATGCCCGGGGCGGTTTCGGGCCGCAGCTCAACGGCATCATTGGCCGCCCGGCCGGCACGACCACTGATTACCAGTATTCAGATGCGATGAAGAATTCAGGCGTGGTCTGGACGCGGGACAAGCTGGCCGCCTACATCGAGGCACCGAAAAAGGTCGTGAGCGGCACTCGGATGATTTTCTGGGGGATCAGCGACCAGGAGAAGATCGATAACCTGCTGGCGTACCTTGCGACGTTCCAGGCGCAGTAATTCACATTGATTGACGGCACGCGTCCCGATAATGCCTCGGGGCCTTTCCTGTCACTCGCTTGAAGGCGTTGCTGAACGCACTTTCAGAACCGTACCCCAACGACTGCGCTAACACGCCCACTGACAGATTCCCCTCGCGCAACGCTCGTTGCGCAAGGCGCATGCGCCACTCGGTCAGGTACGCCAACGGTGGTACCCCGGCAACGCTCTTGAAGTAGTGCGAAAAGGTGGTGCGCGACATCGCAGCCGCCGTAGCCAGGTCTTCCAGTGTCCAGGCACGCCCCGGCTCGCTGTGTATCAAGCGCAGCGCGGGGGCCAGGCGCTTGTCGCTGACCGTGCGCAGCCAGCCTTCGGGTAATACGCCCGAGGTCTCGACATAGGCCCGCAGGATCTGGATAAACATCAACTGCGCCAGTTGCGCCGACGCCAAGCTTGCCCCGAGCAAATTGGCTTGCCCCTCATGTGCCAACTGGCCGAGTAGCCATTGCACGATTGTCGCTTGCGGCGACGTGGCCCGCACGTGGATCAGGGGCGGCAGCGCGTTGGCCAGCAGGCCGCCACTCTCCGGGTCCAGTTGCACGTAGCCGCCGATTTGCACACAGCCCTGGCCGTCACCGATTTGCGGGAAGCGGCCGGCGTCAGCGAATAATTGCCGCGCTTCCAAAGGCGCGACCGACACATCGCCTGCAAGCACAAACGAGCGTTGCGCACACAGCAGGAACACATCGCCCGCCTCAATCAACACCGGCGCCAGTTCGCCATCCATCCACAACCAGCACTGCCCCTTCACCACCCCGAAAAACTTGATCTTGTCCGGCGCGGGAAAACGCAGGGCCCAGGCGCCGCCCGCGCTGAAGCCGCCGGTCATCACCGATTGGGCATTCACGAACGTGAGAATCTCGGAAAACGGGTCGCTGGGCATATTCGTACTTTTACGCATGTAAATGGGATAATCGAGTATTCAGAGTACGGCTTTCGAGGGGTAGCGTGTTAACCACACGTCCAATGGAGACTCTGTCATGCCCACAGTACAAAAACCGATCCACAGCGGCTATGGAGCAGCAACCACCGTCGCCGAAGTCATCCGGGGCGTCGATCTCTCGGGCAAGGTGGCGATTGTCACGGGCGGCTACTCCGGCATTGGCCTGGTCACCGCCCGTACCCTGGCTGCCGCGGGCGCCCGCGTGATCGTCCCGGCCCGTGACCTGGCCAAGGCACGCGCCGCACTCAAACCTTACCCACAGCTGCAACTTGAACCCCTGGACTTGATGGACGCCCAGTCCATCGAACAGTTTGCCGTGCGCTTTCTGGCGACAGGCTGCCCGCTGCACCTGCTGATCAATAACGCGGGCATCATGGCGCCGCCGCTGAGCTGCAATGCCCAGGGCTACGAATCTCAGTTCGCGACCAACCATCTCGAGCATTTCCTGCTTACCCAGCGCCTGTGGCCGGCCTTGCAGCGCGCCGAAGGTGCACGGGTGGTGACGCTGTCCTCACGGGGGCATGTGCACGGCGCCGTCGACTTTGACGACTGGAATTTCGAGCGCCAGGCCTACGATCCATGGAGGGCCTACGGTCAGTCCAAGACTGCCAATGCGCTGTTCGCCGTGCATCTGGATACGCTCGGTGCGGCGAGTGGGGTAAGGGCTTTTGCGGTGCATCCCGGTGGAATCATTACCGATCTGGTGCGGCACATGAAGCCTGAAGTCTTGCAGGCATCAGGCTATGTCGACGAGCACGGGAAACCGGTGATCGACCCTGAGCGGAACATGAAAACCCCGGAGCAAGGCGCGGCCACCAGTGTGTGGTGCGCGGTGAGTGGGCAGTTGGCGGGAATGGGCGGGGTCTATTGCGAGAACTGTGATGTGGCGGCGGCAGTGAGTGCGGAATCGGAAGAGCAGTTGGGTGTCAGGCCGTGGGCGGTGGATACCGGGTTGGCGCAGCGGCTGTGGATACTTTAGCGAGCAGCTTGTCGCAGGGCGATAGGCCGCAGTGTGGGGTCAGCTCACTGACCCCATCGGCCCATCAAGAACCCTGCGGCGTTTCTCCGCGCGCCAAACGCGCATTGATATCGTCGATCACCGCCGGCAGTTCGACGATGGTGTCGATCAGGTAATGCGGCCGCGAGCCCTCGAACATCTGTGTAATGCGCGCACGCTCCAGCGCCAGCTCAGCAGCAGGCAGCGCCTTGTATTGCTCGTAGGTCAAACCCAGTGCGTTGCCGGAGCAGGTCAACGCCACCGTCCACATGCCGGCGCTACGGCCTTCCAGGATCCCCGGCCAGGTGTCGTCGACCTTCACGCACGCGGCCACATCGCTGACCCCCAGGGCAATCACGTTGGCCAGTGCCTGCGCCGGATGCGGGCGCCCGTTGGGCACTTCGTCGGTCGCCACCACATGGTCGGCGACGTAGCCGTTCTGTCGCGCCAGTTCGACCACCTTGGCCATCACCACCGCCGGGTACCCGGAGCAGGAGCCAATCTTCAAGCCCTGCCCGCGCAGGGTGTTGATCGCCTCAAGGGCGCCGGGAATGACCGCCGAATGCAGCGCGATTTTCTCGATCTGCAACGGCATGAAGCGCTCATACAGTGCGGTGACATCCTCGTCAGTCGGCAAGCGATCAAATACCGCCCGATAACGCTCGGCAATCTGTGGCAGGTTGCACAAGGTGCGGATGTGATCCCACTTGCCCATGCCCATCGGGCCGCGGGCTTCCTCCAGGGAAACGGCGACGCCGAACTCACCGAACGCCTCGACAAAAATCTGCGTGGGGGCGAAGGAACCGAAGTCGACGACGGTGCCGGCCCAGTCCAGGACCACGGCTTGCAGCTTGGAAGGTTGTTGGTAGTGCATGGCAAGTCTCCATTTTCAGGTGTGAGCAGGCCGTCCCTCTCTCAAAGAAGAGGTAAGCGCCTGGTGAGGGTTTAAACGGTCAAGACGATCAGGTGGCCGGGATCGGGCTGGCCTCGAATAGCTCGGCGATCATCGGTCGGTTGCGGCGGATGCCCAGGCAACACAAGTGGTAGTCGATGAAAAACGGATGGTCGACGAAGGTGATCGGCGTGGTGCCCGGGGTTTCGGCGTATTCCACGGCAGAAACAAAGCCGATGCCGATGCCCTTGGTGATCGCGTGCACAATGGCTTCGCGACTGTTCAGCTGCATCACGCAGTTCACGGCGATGCCCTGGCGCTTGCAGCTTTCTTCCACCAGTTGCCGGGTGCGTGAGCTTTTCTCGCGCATCACCCACTTTTCGCGGCTGATCTGTTCCACGTGCACCTCTTTCTGCCGGGCCCACGGGTGGTCATCGCGCACCACCGCAATAATCGGATAGCGCCGGTACAGCTGGGTATCGAAGCGCTGGTCGAACTCCGAAAGGGCCAGGATCGCCACGTCGATATCGAAGTTGAAGAGCCGGTCCAGGGTTTCCTTTTCCGGGGAAAACGAGGTTTCCAGTTCGATGTCCGGGTGGCGCTGCATCAGCTCGTAGGTCAGGTTCATCGCGATCGGCGGCGACACCGCGCCCAGGCGCAGCAGCCCGGTCTTGCGCTGCTTGAAACTCTGCAACAGTTGCATGGCTTCATCCTCCTGGCCGAACAGCCCCTGGGTGATCCCGTAAAGGGCGTGCCCGGCGGCACTCATCTCGATAAACCGCCCGCGACGGTGGAACAGCTCCACCGAGAACTGCTTCTCCAGCCCGTTGACCTGCTCGCTGACCGTCGGCTGGCCGACGCTCAGGTACTCGGCGGCGAGGGTGAAACTGCCGGTCTTCGCCACCGCATGAAACGAGCGCAGCCACTTGTGGTACTGGTACATAACGAGTCCTGTTCCTGAGGTCCGCCGGGCCGGTCATCAACGTCGGATAAACAACGCCACCGCTGCGCTGCACAGGCAGGCCGAGGTCACGACGATGAAGATCAGCGAGGTATTGCCGGTACTGTCGAGCATACTGCCGATCAGCGGTTCCGCCAGGCCGGCGAACAGATAGGATGAGAAATTCATCACGCCCGTGGCCGTACCCGCACGCTTGGCGCCGACCAGGTCCGGGCACAGCGCCCAGAAACTCGACGCCGGGCCATACACGAAGAACCCGCAGAGGAACAACGCTACCAGGCCGATTGCGCTGTGGGGCGGCAAACTCCACATCCACAGGCTGGTGGCGGCGCCGAGGAACATGTAGAGCATGATCGCCAGGTAGCGTTTGGAGCCGAACAGCTTGTCCGAGACCCAGCCGTTGCTCAGGGCGCCGATGGCCATGCCCACCGGCAGGGCCACGGTGATCCACTTGGGGTCGATCATGCTGTCGCCGCTTTTCCAGTTGGCCCCGAGGAAGTGCACCGGCACCCAGACGATCAGGCCGTAGCGGGCGGCGTTCTGGAAACCCAGGGAGATCGCGGCGATGATCAGCCGCGGATTTTTCAGCACCGCCTTGTAGCGCTGCGCCGAGGATTCGACTTCGCCGTGGGCCACTTCATGATTCTTGTCTTCGGCATTCGCCACGCCGGTATCGGCCAGGGGCTCGAAGCCCATGTCTTGAGGCCGCTCGCGGGCCACCAGGTAGAAAATGATGCCGCCCGCCAACATCAACAGCACCGGCAGGCGGAAGATCCAGCGCCATTCCAGTTGGAACACTTCCAGCACCACGATGGAGGTGACGTACGACAGGACCGAGGCGCACCCGGCGGCGAACACATAAAAGCCATACACCTTGCCGCGCTCGCCGGCGCTCCACCAATTGGAAATCAACCGGCTGCCGGGTGCCCAGCCGAGGGCCTGGAAGTAACCGTTGATGCCCCACGGCAGGATCAGCCCGGCAAAGCCGCTGGCGAAACTGGTGACCCAGTTGGCCGCGCAGGACAGCACCGCGCCCAGGGTCATGATGCGGCGGCCGCCGAACTTGTCGGCGAGGTTGCCGTTGATCGCCTGGCCAATCGCGTAGGCCCAAAGCATCGCCGCGGAGGCCCAGCCGAGGGTTTCCTTGGTCAGGCCGAACTCGGCCTGGATCCCGGGGATGGCAAAGCCGAAGGTCTGGCGGCCGGTGTAGAAAAACAGATAACAAAACATCGCCGCCAGCAGCATGCGCCACTGGGCTACGCGAAACGATGAGGTACGGACGGCAGGAACAGGCAGCACGTGTGCACGATTCATGATGTTTTCCTTATTGTTATTCGCCCCGGCGACCGCAGCCGCA
Source organism: Pseudomonas sp. C6002 (assembly GCF_013385805.1). NCBI lineage: Bacteria > Pseudomonadati > Pseudomonadota > Gammaproteobacteria > Pseudomonadales > Pseudomonadaceae > Pseudomonas > Pseudomonas sp. C6002. The sequence continues at coordinate 102,579 of NZ_JACAPH010000014.1, forward strand.
GGGGGGCACTCTTGATAGGTGCAACAGGAAACGACCGAATTACGGTGAGTCTAGGCCGCTTGCGCGCCGATGAAATTCTTGCCGCGTGCGCCTTGCAGGGCGAAGCGGATCATCGCCTCGGCCTCGGTGGCATTCACGCCGTAGTCGGCAAATTCGGTCTTCACGTCCAGGCTGTGGAGGAAGTCGCGCAACTGCGCCTGGGCCTGCTGCAGGTCGGTGCCGAATACCCGTTGCAGGGTGCGGTCCCGCGCGGCGTCGTGCCCCCATGCCAGGCCCAGTACCAGCGGCAAAGTGAAGGAACAGGCGATGCCATGGGGCAGGCCGTGGTGCAGAGTCATCTCATAAGAGATGGAGTGGGCGAGGGCGGTCTTGGTGTTGGAAAAAGCCAGGCCGGCTTTCAGCGCCGCCAAGGCCATGCGCGAGCGCAATTCCTGGTTGCCGAGGTCACGCCGCAAGCGCGGCAGGCATTCCAGGATGTCTTCGATGGCGGAGATGGCGAAGGTGTCCGAGACCGGGTTGGCGTTGACGTTCCAGATCGATTCCAGCGCATGGGACAAGGCATCCAGCCCGGTGGACACCGTGACCCCGGCCGGCACCGTCAGCATCAACTGCGGGTCGATGATCGCCACTGTCGGCCAGGTGCAGTCCAGGTGCAGCGAATACTTCTTGAGGCTGGCGGAGTCCCAGATCGTCGCCCATGGCGTGACTTCGCTGCCGGTGCCGGCGGTGGTCGGTGCGGCAATCAACAGCTTGTGGCGGGCCGGCGCGAAAGGTTTACCGGTGGCCAGCAACGCCAGCAGCTCGTCGAAATCCCCGGAATCTGTGCCGACGATCAAGGCCTTTGCCGTATCAATTGCACTGCCACCGCCGACGGCGACCACCACCTGGCAGTCACCGGCCTGCAGCCAGAAACGCTCGTAGGTGTCGCGCAGTTGGGCCACGTCAGGGTTGGGCTGTACGTCTTCGATGACGTACACCAGGCGTTCGCCCAGCAGGGCCTGGATGCGGTCTACCAAACCGAGCCCGCGGGCTTCGGGAAAGGTCACGAGGGCGACGCTCTGGCCTTCGGTAAGAGCGGCGAGTTCTTGCAGGCAGCCCCAGCCGAAGCGGGTGTCTACCGGGTTGTGGAAGCGGGCAGTCATGGCGGGTTCCTGGTTTTTGTTATTGGAAGTGCCGCCATAGTCGGGGAGGGTGAGGTGGACCTCAAATCGATAGATTGTGGGGATGGATTGGCTGGGCCGATAGTACAGCCCGACCGTCAGGTGACTTCAGCGCACGTTCCGGAACAACATCAATCGCGCACTCTCATGCAGGCCACGGGTCAGCCCCTGCAACCGCTCAAACTCCTCGGGATACTGCTGAGCCACATTGTCCCTCGGCGTTTGCGACGCCAGGTCATGCAGGGTCGGCGAGCTGCCGTCGTGCTCCATTTGCAGCAGGAAGTCCTTGGTCACGCCGCCGATCAGCGGGAACGTGCCCTCGCGCAATACCAGCGGCACCACGCGCTCGCCTTCCGGCGCAGGTTGCTGGATATCCCGGCCCATCGCGCCATTGCGGAACGGTATGCCCGCCATGCCGGCCACGGTAGGCAGCAGGTCCGCCAGGCCGACGGCTTCTTCGATCACCCGGGGTTGCAGGCCGGGCGCGTGGATCATCATCGGCACGTTGTTGCTTTCCAGCCCAAGCTGCTCGAATGCCGGCGCCATGTGCGGAATCTGGCTGATTCGGGTGTTGTGGTCGCCGAAAAACACGAAGATGGTGTTGTCGTAGTAACCGCCAGCCTTGGCGATTTCCATCAGGCGGCCGATGTTGAAGTCCAGCAGGCGCACGGCGTTGTACTGCTCGACGCTGCGGCTGCCTGCGGCCTGGACTTGTTCCACGGTGAGGTCATGCACCTTGAAGCCATCGTTGGTCTTGGGGATGGTAAACGGTCGGTGGTTGCCGGAGGTTTGCAGGTAGGCGAAGAACGGTTGGTCCTTGGGGATGGCCCGCAGCAGTTCGTCGCCTTCCTTGAACAGGTCCAGATCCGAAACGCCCCACACGTCCACCCGTGGCGAGCGCCAGTGGCTTTCGTCATACAGCTTCACGCCGTCGATGCTCTGGCGGATCAAGGCGTTGATATTCGCCCAGCCGGCATTGCCGCCGATCATGTAGAGCTTCTGGTAGTCCTCGAACGCATTGATCAAGGTGTGTTGCCGGGTGATCAGCGGGTTGCGGGTTGCCGTCTCCTGGCGGGTAACGTCGGGCACGCCGGTGATGCTCGCCCACACGGTTTTGGCGGTGCCGGTGACGGGCACGTAGAAGTGTTTGAAGAACCAGCTTTCCTTCGCCAGCTTGTCGAGGTTCGGCGTGGGGTTCAGCGGGTTGCCATAGGCGCCCACGGCGCTGGTGCCGAGGGACTCGAGCATCACGAAGATCACGTTCGGCGGGCGCTCGCCCTTGAGCTGATAAGGCTGCACGGCTTGTTCACGGGCGAAGTTCAACTGCTCGGGGTCGGGCTGGCTGACCCCCAGATAATTCGCGACTTGCGGGTAATGCTCGCGCACCCGCGCCTCATCGAATTGCGACTGGCCGACCTTGAGGGTGTCGTACAGAAACAGCACCGGGTTGAGGCCCGCGGCGGCGATCTGGTTGTTGCCGGAAAAGAACGCGTCGCTCCAGCGCAGAGGCACGGGATTTTCGATATTGAGGTTGGCGACGCGGCCGAGCAGGGCCAGCAATACCGCGATCACGCCGACGGTGGCCACGGATGCGATGGCCAGCTTGCCAATGGGTTTGCGTTCGCCATCCAGGGTGATGCGTTCAAGGCGAACCAGGGCGTAGGTCCATAGGCCGACGGCGGCAAGCCAGCTCAAGGTTATCCACAGCACCGGGTAGGTTTCCCACACCATCTGTTGTGAAATCTGCGCGTCTTCCAGGTAACGCAGCACCGTGGCGTTGATGCGCACACCGAGGTAGGCGTAGTGGCCGAAGTCGATGATGTACACCAGCCCGACGGTGGCCAGCGCCAGCAGCAGATAACCCCGTGCCAGCCAGCGCAGGGCGGGGACAGTCATCAGGTTCCAGCGTGGCAGCCAGGCGAGCAGTGCCAGGGGCAACAGGATCAGCACCGCCAGGCGCAGGTCGAAACGCAGGCCGATGCCCACGGTTTCCAGCAGTGCGGGCTCCCTCAGGCCGACCCCGGAAAATCCCCATACAAACACCAGCCGCAGTGCCGCCAGCAACGCAAATACCAAACCGATCGCGCCCACGCCGTAGCGCAGGCGGCGCGAGTGCAACCATCCCATCATTGACCTCTGTGCAATTTTAAAAGAGGGCGCCAGGCAGCCATCGCCAGCATCCACAACCCGGCCACCAGGCAGTAGCCCGTCAGCAGTGGGTCGATCAGATAGTCCCAGTAGTTTTCCGAGGCCTTGAGCCGCAGCGCGAACGCCAGGGTGCCCGCCGCGAGCATCCACACCGCCAGCGTATTACGCAGCCAGAGCATCAACAGTGCTGCCGCGCCTATCAGCACGATCATCGGCCGAGGGTTGAAACCCCAGCGGTAGGGGTCGAAATACGTCAGGCCCATCGTCGCCGGGTACAGCACCAGGCTCAGGATGCCAAACAGCAGCAGCACCTGGACCTTCTGCGGGCGCTGGAGCGGCTGCACCACGCCCAACCGGCACAGGCTGACCCACACCAACAACACCAGGGTGCTGATGGCCAGGTCATCGGTGAAGCTGCGCACATACGCCGCCAACGGCAGTTCGTTGACCGGGATAAAACTTACCACCACCAACACCGGCAGCAGCCAGGGGCGCCAGGGTGTTGTGACGCGCAACAGGCTGAGCAGCACAAAACCCAACAGCACAAAACTCAAATGCGCTTGCCATACAGAAACCATCACAGGCGCTCCGACAGCCAGGCTTCGTTGAAGCTGACATGTTTGATAAAGGTGTTATTCCACGAGTACACCAGGTGGTACATGCCGTCCGGGCTGCGGCTGAAGTACGGGTACTCGTATTCGAAATCGCAGCCACGGGGCTTGCACACCCGGTAATCCAGGTTGCTGAGGAAGCGTTGCTCCAGGGGCAGGCGCAGCGCACCGCTGGAGGCGCGGAAGCCTTCGCCGATGATTTCCTTGTAGGCCTCGGGGGAGAACGGTTGGCCCAAGGGGTCGGGGGATTGATCCAGTTCCACCACGGTGCGCCACTGATTGAGCTTGGCATCGGTGCCGTACAGGCTGAGCTTGAAGCGGCCGTCCTGCAGGTCGTTGAGGGCCACGAGCAAACCGTCGCCTTCAGTGCTGACGGCTGCCAGCGAGGAGTTGGGATTGGACGGTTCCAATGGGTAAGGCTCGCTCCAGGTTTGGCCGGCGTCTTCGGTGCGACTGGCGAGGACTCGGTGATGGGTTTCGCCGGCGTAACGCAACATGGCGATGGCGCGTTGGCCGTCCTGCGGGACGATGGTCGGCTGCAGCGAGTTCTTCCCACGGCTGATACGGAATTTGTCGACCACCGCACCGTCGGGGCTCAAGTACAGGTACTCGGCGAATTTGCCCATGAACTCGTGGTACACCGGCACGCCGATGGAACCGTCGGCGTGGAATACCGGTGCGGCGCGCACCAGCGTGCTGATATTGAAGAAAGGCGAGGTGATCAGTTGCCGAGGGGCCGACCAGTTCGTCCCCAGGTCATCCGAGACCATCACGTTGATCGCGCTGGTGGCCCAGCCGCCTACCGACACCGAAACGTAGAACATCCACAGGCGATTGTCCGGTGCCAGGGCGATCACCGGGTTGCCCAGTTTACGGATGTAGCGGTGCGTGCCGTCGCGCGTGCTTTCGCGGGTGGCCAATACGTGCTCCGGGCCCCACTCGGCACTTTTCGCGTCAAAGCGCGCGGTGCGCACCTGCACATCGGCGGCGCCCTCGCGGGACCCGGCAAACCACACGGCCATCAGGTCGCCGCCGGGCAGGGCGGTGACCGAGGAGGAATGCACAAAGTCATTGAGCTGCGAGGAGACAAAGCGGCTGCTGTATTGCGGGGCGGCCTCTGTTGGCGAGCTGTCCTTGGGGCCTTGGGCAAACGGCGCCAATACGTGGGGCGGATGACTTTGCCAGGCAGCGAAAAACACCACCAGCAGACTGCAGATCATTAAAAGCGGGCGCATAGAGAACCTGTCGGGAAAAAGGATTACTGCGCACGGTCATCCGGCAGGCGCCTCCTGCGGCCGGTGAGCATGGATAACGGCAGGTTGTCCCGCACCTGGATACTTTCAAACAACGCCGCCAGCACATGCACGCCTACCAGGCCGGCCAGTACATTGGCGGCAGTTTCGTGCAACAGCAGCGGCCAATCGGCGCCCCACAGGGCGTCGACTTCCTGCATCAAAAAGCCACTGGCACCGATAGCCAGCAGCGCCAGCAACATCAGAATCATCACCAGCGCGCCAATGGGCGAATGGCCCAGGCGGTGCTGCGGCCGGCGGTTGAGCAGTGAACGCACATGGCCCATGAGCCGTTCCGGCGTTGGCCAGAAGTCCGCCCAGCGCGCGCTGCGCGGACCGACAAATCCCCACACCAACCGCACCAGCAACCAGGCCATGGCGTAATAGCCCAGCCATACGTGCCAGTCGTCGCCTGCTTCGTTGAAGAAGTAATTGGCCACAAAGACGCCGGCGATGGAGAGGTGAAACACCCTCACCACCGGGTCCCAGAGGCGCAGGGAGGTGGCTGGCATCAGCCCTTGATCTCTGTCTTCACGGCCTTGCCGGTGACTGGATCGTGGTAGATCTCGACCTTGCGCTTGTCCTTGTCAAAGCCATAGATCTCGTAGCAGTTGCCGTCAGTAACCTTGAACTTGCTGATCTCGTAGCCCTGGGCCTTGAGTTGCTCCTGAAAGGCCTTCTGGTCCTGCCATTGCGAGCGCTCGGCAGTGGTGCATTGCGGGCCGGCGAAGGCCATGGGGCTGGCGATAATCAGCGACAGCAAGAGAATTTTGCGCATGGAAGCACTCTCAGCAGATGTGGGAGATTTCACTGTGCAAAACCAACCTTAGCGAAAGCTTAGTTGGCAACGGCCCGTAACATCTTTCCCGAAATAGCCTCGACGGTTACACGGCATCATGCCGCCGGTTACTCCAGAGAATCAGTTATGCGCCTGCTCCTTGTCGAAGATGATCGTGCCCTTGGCCAAGGGATCCGCGTGGCCCTGGGCGCCGAAGGCTACACCCTGGACTGGTTGCAGGATGGCGTCAGCGCCTTGCACGCGTTGCGCACCGAAAGCTTCGACCTGCTGCTGCTCGACCTCGGCCTGCCGCGCCTTGACGGCCTCACACTCCTGCAAACCCTGCGCGCCGAGCAATACGACCTGCCGGTGCTGATCCTTACCGCCCGCGACGGCACCGCCGAGCGCATCGCCGGCCTGGACGCCGGCGCCGACGACTACCTGGTCAAACCCTTCGACGTCGAAGAGTTCAAGGCCCGTGTGCGCGCCCTGTTGCGCCGCAGCCAGGGCCGCGCGCAACCATTGCTGGAACATGCGGGCGTGAGCCTGGACCCGGTGACCCAACAGGTCAGTTATCAAGGCGAGGACGTTGTGGTCACGCCGATGGAATACCAACTGCTGCACCAACTGATGGTGCGCCCCGGCAAAGTCGTCACCCGCGAGCGGTTGTCCCGCGCGCTGTACGGCTGGCAGGACCGCGTCGAAAGCAACACCCTCGAAGTCCTTATCCACAACCTGCGCAAAAAACTCTCCACCGAACTGATCCGCACCGTGCGTGGCGTGGGCTACATGGTGGAACTCAAACCATGAATTCGGTCCGCGCGCGCATCCTCATTCCGGTACTGGTGCTGATCCTGCTGGGTGATGGCCTGATCAGTTGGCTCGTGCTGCGGGACAGCCACCACGAAATCGAAGAAGTCTACGACGCCCAACTCGCCCAAAGCGCCCGTTTGCTGCAAGGCGTACTGCGCCAGCGCGATCCCGGCGATGCCGACTGGGACCGCCTCTACCAGGCTTTCGATCAAGCCATAAGCCGTGTCGGCGAAGACGGCGCCGCGCACCCCTACGAAACCCGCCTGACCTTCCAGGTATGGCGCGCCGACGGCCAACTGCTGGTGCGCTCCACCGACGCGCCGATCCTCAACGCACCGCCCACCACCCTCGGGCCTCACGACCTGATGGAAAACGGCAATGACTGGTGCGCGTTCATGCTCGCCGACATGCAACAAGGCCTGCTGATCTGGGTGGGCGAGCGCGACGACATTCGCCAGGACGTGATCCAGCGCATCATCCGCCACACCCTCTGGCCCATCCTGATTGGCGTGCCGCTGCTGGCGTTGTTGATCTGGCTGACCATCGGCTGGGGCCTCAAGCCCCTGCGCGCCATGGCCCAGGCCATTCGCGGGCGGGACAGCAATACGTTGCGACCGCTGCAACTTGAACCGTTGCCGGCGGACCTGGAACCGATGCAAACCGCGCTGAACCGCCTGCTGGTGCAGGTGGATGACCTGCTGGAGCGGGAGCGTCGGTTTATCGCGGACGCGGCGCATGAACTGCGCACGCCGTTGGCGATATTGCGCATTCACGCGCAGAACGCCCAGAGCGCGGAAACCGAGGAGCAGCGGCGAGAGGCGTTGGACTTCCTGGTGAATGGCGTGGACCGGGCGACGCGTATTGGCAGCCAACTGCTGACCATGGCGCGCATCGAGCCGCAGTTGAACAACACCGTACGAGTGCGTGTGCCGTTGACGGAGTTGGTGCGCGAAGAACTTGCGGAACTGACGCCCCTGGCGATGGAGAAAGGCGTTGAGTTGGTGCTGGAAGGGGATGAGGAATGCTGGATTGAAACGGACCCCGTGGCGTTGGCGATTGCGCTGCAGAACCTGGTGACCAATGCGCTGAATTTCTCGCCGGCGGGGAGTGAGGTGAGGGTGATGGTGCGGGGGACGGATTCAGGAGGGGTGCAGCTGTGTGTGGAGGATGCGGGGCCGGGGATTGATGAGGGGGAGATTGGGCGGTTGTTCGAGCGGTTTTATAGCCGCGGGAATGCAAATGGGGCCGGGTTGGGGTTGGCGATTGTGCAGATGATCGTGGGGAAGATTGGGGGGCGGTTGGAGTTGTATAACCGGGAGGTGGGTGGGTTGTGTGCGCGGTTGAGTTTTAGCGAGGGGGCTGCTTGAAAAGGCCGTCGTTATAACCACGGCTTTCATCGCAAGGCTACGGTGCTGTGCTGAATAAATGCGGATGTTCTGCCTGAAATGCTTTGAAAGTCTTGTACTTCCAGCGGTCGCCGCCCGGGTCTTCATCCGATGAACTGACCTCGCCGAAATACCAATGCTCTGACTCGAACTGTTCTCCGTCCTCATCTTCGTGGATGAAGTGAAAACCCACCTCGTGTAGGCCTGGGGGGATGATCAACCCCCATTCGTTTGCAAGGCTTCTGCCCGTTATTCGGGTTTGACGAAAGTAGTCGTAGTCGAAGGGCAGAATAGCGCCGAGGTAGCGGCTTTTATCGATGTAGACGCAGACTTCGCTTGAGAACATGTCGGGCACCAGAATGGCTGCTACGATCCAGCATTCAGGTGTTTCATCGGGCCGGGCTTGAATCAGGTGCGCGGCCGCGTTGATCAATTGCTGAGCGCAGTGTGCCTGGATCGCCGGGGTTGTTTGCTTGCCTTCGACCAAGGTTTCTATGACGGGGATTTTGAAATTTTCAAATCCTCGCCTCACTGGGAAGTCTTCTAAAAACCAGCCTTCGAAACTATCTGCCCATCGGCTTATTGCGCGCAAGCGCCTGGGGATGTTGCGGAGTTTTTTGTCTGAAAGTGCAAGACGACGCATAGGGTATGAATACTCTTGGTTTGCTTCTGTTTGTGAGGCCCGGGCTTATTCTTAATCACCAGGACTTTCTATAATCGAGAGCGAGAAAGTAGTCACTTTCCGACGAAATAATTTTGTGACTGAAGAGCGGCTGTATAGTTAATAGCCATTCTTCACGCAGCTGGAACATTCCGTTGTTAATGTCGTCTTCAACGGACAGTCTGAGCGAGTCGACAACGGTATAGTCCTCGCCCAAGTCTGCGGAGCGCTCTATTCCTAAACCAAGCTCTGTCGACTTATCGAACCATTCCAGTCTTAATTTCAGTCCCATATGCCCTCACAAAAATTTTTTGATATTTCGTTTTTTCTTAGGCTTTTTCAGCCGTTCACCAGTTATGTGGTTGAACGCCCCCAAGTGACTGCCATCGCTTGCTCTATACGCCTCTAGTTCGCCGTGCTGCGAGTCCCACTCGTAAATTATCCGTCCTTTGTCATCAATCCAGCGCTCTCTAAGCCCTGCCCCACCTTGCTTTGGGGTCTTGGGTTTTGCCTTGCTCAGGTTTAGGAAACCGGTGATTTCGTCTGTGCCGGGAGCGGAATGGTATTTGTGATCGCCCGCCCTAACGCTAACCACCACATACAGCGGCCGAACCCCCGACTCCACCGGAAACACCAGAATAAAATCCCGATACTCCGGCGGATAAATCGGGTTCACCAGAATCTGTTTGGCCGCCTCCGTCGGCGGATAAATCCACATCACCGGCGCTTGTGGTGCAGCCTCCAATGCCGGTATGCCAAGGGTGTCGCCAGGATCAATGGCCGGCGTCCAAATCAGCTCCACACCCTCGCCAAGATCCGCCACGAACTGACTGTCACGACTCTGAAACTGCACCACATCGATCATCTGCCAGTCGGTATTTTTACCGGTGTAAAACCCATATCCCTTCAGCGTCCCATCGGCGCGTTGCTCGATATGCAACCGCATCCGCGAGCGGGCTTTTTGCAGGTTACGAAGTTGCTCTTCGCTATAGAGCGCACTGTCGCCAAGCTCCGATGGCCATGCCAGCGCCACCAGCCCTGCAAGCAAACTCCCCGCTGCGGCGCCGACCGCCGCAGCCGAGGACTCCAATGCCGCTGTGCGCAATACAAGCTGGCCAAGCCCTACGGGCAGGGCACCACCACTGATTTTCCGGAGGGACACGCCGCCGTGGCTGTCCATCTCCCGCCCGCCTAACAGCGTGAAGTGGCCGTAGTCCTTGATCAGCTCAAGCGGCACATAGCCGGTGGGATTGTTGTAGCTGATGATCCCGTCGGGCAACTGGCACGACTTGGCGAATACGTGGCCTGGAATCCTCGCGGGTTCAGGCGATGGCGGGGGAGGCGCTTCATACAAATCAATAAACGGTGAATACGGAATCTGCTTAGGCTGCGGAGTCAGAATTCGCCGCTTCAACTGCTCTTCTTCGGTAATTGGATACGCGCGCTCTGTCATGACGACTCACCTCCCTGTGCAAGGAAGCGAGCCTATGAGAGCGGAGAAGAACCTGAAATTCTCGTTGTTCGATGGGAGGTGTGGGAAATGTCATCAGATCAACAGCGACAATCGCGCCCCACGCTGCAGGCCGCAAAGTACGACGAGTAAGTAGATTCGTCCCCTGTGCTCCTTTACTGACGAACAGCTCACTGACTAGCGGTCGTTTCGTTTATTGCGATTTTCGTTTATTTCGTCTAGCGTTGCTCTCACTCAGTTGAGTATTTGCCGGAGCGAAATCATGATTGCCAGCCATCTCCCCAAAACCGTCCTGCCGTTGGAAAAGGAAGTCGAAGCCGCCGTACAAGGCCAGCGAGCGTTGGCGTCTCTACTATCGACCAAGTTTGAGACCCAGCGTATCGACATTTTCGACAAGGAAGACAAGCCTCATACGCTGGTGCTACCTACCTCAGCGCTGCGCCTGCTGGTCGATATTTTGGGTGAGTTGGCCATTGGTAATGCCGTAAAGGTTGTGCCCGTCCACGCTGAACTGACTTCCCAGGAAGCTGCCGACATGCTCAATGTGTCGCGACCGCATTTGGTCAAGATGCTGGAAGAGGGCGCTATTCCATTCACCAAAACCGGACGGCATCGGCGGATACGGTTTTCTGATTTGATGGCGTTCAAGCAGCGGCGTGAGGATGAAAGTCAGGAGGCGATGGATGCGTTGGCGCAGCAGGCGCAGGAGTTGGGAATGGGGTATGAGGGATGAGGTGTTCGCCTTTTACTGCGGTATACGACGCCTGTGTTCTCTACCCTGCGCCACTCAGGGACTTGCTTATGTGGCTTGGCCTTTCGGGGCTTTTTCGAGCGCGATGGACTAATCAGATTCATGAAGAGTGGAAGCGAAATGTGCTCAAGAATCGGCCTGACTTAACGGCAGCTCAAATGGATTGCACTTCGGCGCTGATGGACATGGCGATACCGGATGCTCTGGTGACGGGGTACGAGGATCTTTGTTCGAGCCTGGATTTGCCTGATCCTGATGATCGTCATGTGCTCGCGGCGGCGATCAGGAGTAAAGCCGAGGTTATCGTGACCTTCAATTTGAAGGATTTTCCAGCGCGGGTGTTGGACGCGTACGACATTGAAGCGATGCACCCGGATGACTTTGTTTCGGATCTTTGGGATTTGGATCAGGCAGCTGTGTTGGCTGCGGCGCAGAAGCAAAGGCGATCGCTGAAGAGGCCGCCGATGGATGCGGGGAATTACCTGGAGATGTTGATGCGGCAGGGGTTGGTGCAGACGACTAAGTTTCTTGGGCCTTATGAGGTGATGTTGTAGAGATTGTGTCAGATGGGCTGCATCTGCCGGTCAGATGTTTCTTGGCATATCTGGAGTAAATAGATCTGCCCCCCTAAGTTTCTGACCCCTAAGTTTCTAATGTTGAGATTGATTTCACTCGTCACAGGCGAGGTAGAGCGACGCATTTTTTGGAAGAACCTGTGACGTGAGGTTTTCAATGACCTTGATCTGATTTGCTGTAAGCAGATAGTCGTAGACGCCGTCACTCTCTGTCTGCCAACCCATGATGGTGCGCAAATCTTCAGCTTTCACATTGAGGGAGATTTCAGCTGAAATGTTGTCGCTACTTATAGGCACAACGTATATCAAGTGCTTCACGGCTTTACTCTTTTCAAGTCATCTGTGTCTTTAGTTTCTTCACCCGTTATCAGATCGAAATTCGCCGCTTCAGCTGTTCTTCTTCGCTAATTGGATACGCGCGCTCTGTCATGGCTGCTCACTTCCCTGTACAAGGAAGCGAGCCTATGAGGGCGGAGGCGAACCTGAAATTCCCGTTGTTCGATGGTGTGCGTGGGAAAACTCACTTTCTGAATGGGTGCTCACCTCCTAATCAGGTGTAGGAAGCTTCCAGTTCGCGTGCAGGCGTCGAAAAACCGGTGTGTCGATATGCTAGGGTCATGCGCCATAACCGATAGGGATAAGGCGAGTGCCTGCCCTCAGTGGAAATTGGACAGGACGCCAGTTGATGATTTATGAAGATGTAGACCCGCAACTACTTGCCTTTTTGCATGACCCTATGGCGAACACGACTGCCCTCCCGCCAGCTGGCAAACGTCTCACCTGGCGCAGTCGAATGCTTTACAAAATACCCGCACTGCGTCGGCTGATTTGTCCCGAACAGGTTCAGGCAATACTCTGGGAGAAACTTAAGGCAAACCTGGAACAGGCCCGACAATCGCTGCCGCAGTATCTCTTCGAAGACAACACACCGCTCAACCCTAATACCGTTAACCGGTTCACAGATCAACTGGGTAGCTATTTCAGGATTGAGGTGGCGTCTGCAGGTCATGGTGCGTCATCAGCGTCGGGAAGTGATACGTACGCTGATTTTAGTAAAGCCTACACATGGGCGGCGCTTGAATATACGTGCAACAGGATTGCCGAAAACCTGCAGCTGCGAGCCGTACATAACTTATCCATCCTGAAGAATGCTAACTTGTGGTTGTGTTATTACCTCAGTGAAATCTATTTTCTCATGGGGCATGGGCTTCTGACTGCCAGGTTGGTTGGGAGCACTCTTCACATTGTACCTACCGCGAAACTACAGCGACGGATCAAGGGGTATTGGTTGGCGGAGGTTACTGAGGCTAATTCTAAAATCAGTGATACACGCACATTGTATGACATGGCGGAACTGTTGCAGAAATATGGCCGTTTGAATCCGGATTTGCGTGGGCTTCTGGTGGATCAGACTCTCGATAAATGCCTGTCAATACATTCGGAGTACTTGTCCGCCGCCATGACACGGCATCCCAAGTATCATTACTTGCGAGAAATAGTCGATTTTGCCGTTCACCTGGAGCTGCGTGTGATGTCGGGCGAACGTACAACCGATGAAGCTTACCTGAGGACTATTGTCAGTCCTGCCACGGTGGATATGATCAACAGTGCCTTGGCCGGACGCGCACCAACGTTGGACTCCGCCAGCAGTTTCATAGAATACAAGGGCGGCGTTTATGTGCGGGGAGCGCTGAACTTTAAGTATGGGTTGAGAAAATTCGTCAGGTACTTGCTAGGTACCGCAACCATCAATGGGAAAGAGGCGGACTTTGGCCAACTGCTCGGAGCCGGCTTCGAAAAAGATTACGTTTTAAATTACATTAAAAAACTCAACGATCCACGCCTGGAAGTGTTTGGGGAATTCAAGCCGGGCAATAATGCGAAAATCAAGGGGTATGATATTGATTTGGTGGTTCGGGACCTAGAGGATGATATTTATTACTTTATTCAGGTTAAATATCAATTATCGGAAATTCCAACCTATCTTTCGGAGCAGTGCCAGCTATTTCTTAATGCTAATTTTCGTACCGGCTTTGTCAGGCAGTTGGCCGTGCTAAGGGACACTATTTCCGATGAAAGTATTCGCCAGAAACTGAGCCAGCATGGCCTGGCCGGTGCTCACGCAGGTAATAGTCACTTTGTATTGTTGCACAATATCCCCTTCCTGAACTTTTATGAACTGGATGGTATTTTCTTTTATGAGTGGAATCTGCTTCGGAATATTCTACGTGATGGGCGGGTGCAGGTTCGAAAAGATCAACACATTACCGAAGAGCGAGTGTTGAGCAAACCACGGATGCATCGGCCTCAGGAGATGGTAGACGCTTACTTCAACCAGTCGCAGAGCGGAAGGCAGATGACCGAGCACTATGATGTCTATTGCAGGGCTAATACGCGCTTTGTTTTCGATGAGCTGGACGTGATCTGCAAACTGTTATGACGTCCAGTGGTTTGCCCCTGAGCGGGCGTGATTGTTTAGGTCCGATCACGGGCAAGGCTGGCTTCTTCAATGGTTTTTTCAGGTAGTCCTGAGCAGCGCATTGGTTCAAAGCATATGCCGGGAAATCACCCTCGATATCTCAACAATCGACGTCTTCCCCGTGAACTCAAACTTCACTTTCCCCACCGCCGAAAAGTAAATCTCCAACTCCGAATCCAGGTCAAAGGTCCCCGAGGTATTCCACCGAATACGCGACTATATTTTTATACGGCAGGGACGTGAAATCCTTTTTGCTGCCGGTAATTCCCTGCACGTTCACGGCGATGATGCGCTTGGTGGTGAACACCACCCCATCGCGCATGGCCTTATAGGAATCGATGACCTGCTCATCATCCAGCAGCAATGACGAAACGCGCTCGGCGTATTCGTTGTTCTGCTTGAGCTTGAAGAAGCCTTTGTTGTTGAAGTCGATCATGTGCCTTTCCTTGGGTGAGTGGTGCAGCAGATGCCGGTACCGGTGTATGACGTTTTGCTCGCGGATCTGTATCTAACGGTGTTCCTTTTATCGACCTACCATGGCGCCAACAACCCGCCGGCCATTACAAGGTTTTACGTCGTCAAGGAGCCACACCATGCCCGAACTCTCCAGCCTGCTTGCCTACGGCCTGATCTCGCTCGGCATGGTACTGACGCCCGGCCCGAACATGATTTACCTCATTTCGCGGTCGATCTGCCAGGGGCGAGTGGCCGGGCTGATTTCCCTGGGCGGCGTTGCGATGGGTTTTGTCGTCTATATGTTCTGCGCGGCATTGGGTATCACCGCGTTGGTGATGGCGGTTCCCTATGCCTACGACGCGCTGCGGCTCGGCGGGGCGCTGTATCTGGTTTACCTGGCCTGGCAGGCGGTGAAGCCGGGTGGCCGGTCGCCCTTCCAGGTGCGGGACTTGCCCAAGGACAGCCCGCGCAAGCTGTTCATGATGGGCTTTGTCACCAACCTGCTGAATCCCAAAGTGGCAGTGATGTATCTGTCGTTGCTGCCCCAGTTTATCGACCCCAACGGGCACGCCAGTGTGCTCTCGCAATCGCTGGTACTGGGCTTTACGCAGATCATGATCAGCGTGAGCGTCAACGGGCTGATCGCTCTGATGGTGGGCTCGATCGCGGGGTTCTTCATCCGCAAACCGGTCTGGCAAACCGTACAGCGCTGGTTGATGGGCTCGGTGCTGATGGGCCTGGCTGTACGCATGGCGGTCGAAGGGCGGCGGTAAGTCGCGCATTACAGGATGGCTTTCAGGTAATCCTTGAGTGCGTTGAGCGGGGCATCGAGTGCTTCGAGTGTCGTCGCTTGGCGTACATCCAGCGCAAGCCGTTGCAGCTCGCGGCCCATCACGGTGTGCGCACCGCCCAGGGATTCGAGGGCCAATGCCAGGCACTCGTCGATCTTATGCTGGATGGCGTTCATATCGCCCTTGCGCACCAGCAAGCCAAACACCTCCCGCTCATAGCCGTCCATGACCAGGTCGTCCCGCAGAATCGGGCTCGCGCCTTCGGTCTCATGCACCAGCTTGAGCGCAAAAAGCGCTACAGCTTCCAGCGTCTGTTCCATGGCCAAGGTTCCTCTTTTCTCGCGTTCGCCCGCCCATCATCACTTTCCTGCAGGCGAAAAAAAAGACCTTGAATTTCAAGGTCTTTTTTTAAGATGGTGCCCCGAGGGAGACTCGAACTCCCACTCCTTTCGAAAACGGATTTTGAATCCGCCGCGTCTACCAATTCCGCCATCAGGGCTCAATGGCGGCGAAGTATAGAGATGAGATTACCGTTGGTCAATCACGTTTCATGGTCAATTTTCACTATTTCCGCTAGACTTCCCGGCCCTGCTAGACGAACCCCATCATGCGCGTTGCTGACTTTACTTTTGAGCTCCCTGATTCGCTGATCGCTCGCCATCCTTTGGCCGAGCGTCGCGCCAGTCGACTGCTGACCCTGGACGGGGTCAGCGGTGCCCTCGCACACCGTCAATTCACTGATTTGCTTGAGCATTTACGCCCAGGCGACTTGATGGTTTTCAACAATACCCGGGTGATTCCGGCTCGCCTTTTTGGCCAGAAAGCATCCGGCGGCAAGCTGGAAATTCTGGTGGAGCGGGTGCTGGACAGCCATCGCGTGCTGGCCCATGTGCGCTCCAGCAAGTCGCCGAAACCGGGTTCGAAGATCCTTATCGATGGCGGTGGCGAAGCAGAAATGCTGGCCCGTCATGATGCGTTGTTCGAGCTTGGGTTTGCCGAGGAAGTGTTGCCGCTGCTGGAACGCGTCGGCCATATGCCGTTGCCTCCTTATATAGACCGCCCGGATGAAGACTCGGACCGCGAGCGTTATCAGACGGTGTATTCCCAGCGCCTGGGCGCGGTGGCTGCACCGACGGCGGGGCTGCATTTCGACCAGCCGCTGCTGGATGCGATTGCCGCCAAAGGCGTTGAAACGGCCTATGTGACCCTGCACGTGGGGGCCGGCACGTTTCAGCCGGTGCGTGTGGATAACATCGAAGACCACCATATGCACAGCGAGTGGCTGGAAGTCAGCCAGGACGTCGTGGATGCGGTTGACGCGTGCAAGGCGCGCGGCGGGCGGGTGGTGGCGGTCGGTACGACCAGCGTGCGCTCGCTGGAAAGCGCGGCGCGCGATGGCGTGCTCAAGCCGTTCAGTGGCGACACAGACATCTTTATCTACCCGGGCCGGCCGTTTCATGTGGTCGATGCCCTGGTGACCAATTTCCACTTGCCGGAATCCACGCTGTTGATGCTGGTGTCGGCATTTGCCGGTTATCCCGAGACCATGGCCGCTTATCAAGCCGCCATCGATAACGGATACCGTTTTTTCAGCTACGGTGATGCGATGTTTATCACCCGTAATCCGGCGCCGCGCGGCCCAGAGGAACAATCATGAGTCGTATGTCGTTTGAATTGCTGGCCACGGATGGTAAAGCTCGCCGCGGCCGTTTGACTTTCCCTCGCGGTACCGTCGAGACCCCGGCCTTTATGCCGGTCGGTACCTACGGCACGGTAAAAGGCATGCTGCCGCGTGACATCGTCGCCACGGGCGCCGAGATCATCCTCGGCAACACCTTCCACCTGTGGCTGCGCCCGGGCACCGAAGTGATCAAGAAGCATGGCGACCTGCATGACTTCATGAAGTGGCAAGGCCCGATCCTCACTGACTCCGGTGGTTTCCAGGTGTTCAGCCTGGGCGCCATGCGCAAGATCAAGGAGGAGGGCGTGACCTTCGCCTCCCCGGTGGACGGCGCCAAAGTGTTCATGGGCCCGGAAGAGTCGATGCAGGTGCAACGTGACCTGGGCTCCGACATCGTGATGATTTTCGACGAGTGCACGCCGTACCCGGCCGATGAAGACGTCGCGCGGATTTCCATGGAACTGTCGTTGCGTTGGGCCCAGCGCTCGAAAAACGCCCATGGCGATAACACCGCTGCCCTGTTCGGTATCGTGCAGGGCGGCATGCATGAAAGCTTGCGCAAGCGCTCGCTGGACGGCCTGGACAAGATCGGCTTCGACGGCTTGGCCATCGGCGGCCTGTCGGTGGGCGAGCCCAAGCACGAGATGATCAAGGTGCTGGATTACCTGCCGGGCCTGATGCCGGCTGACAAACCTCGTTACCTTATGGGCGTTGGCAAACCGGAGGATCTCGTAGAGGGTGTGCGCCGCGGTGTGGACATGTTCGATTGCGTGATGCCAACCCGTAATGCCCGCAATGGGCATCTGTTCATCGATACAGGCGTGCTGAAGATCCGTAACGCGTTCCATCGCCATGATGAATCGCCGCTGGATCCTACCTGTGACTGCTACACCTGCCAGAACTTCTCGCGCGCTTATCTGCACCATCTGGACAAGTGTGGGGAAATGCTGGGTAGCATGTTGAATACCATCCACAATTTGCGTCACTACCAAGTCCTGATGGCTGGTTTGCGCGAGGCTATTCAACAGGGTACATTGGCCGCCTTCGTCGATGCCTTCTATGCCAAGCGCGGGCTGCCTGTGCCGCCCTTGGACTGAGTTTTCCGACCCTAAGATTCACTATTTGCAACTGGAGTGCTAAATGAGCTTTTTTATCTCTAATGCCATGGCTGATGCCGCTGCACCGGCCGCTGCCGGTCCTATGGGCGGTGGTTTTGAGTGGATTTTCCTGGTCGGCTTCCTGGTCATCTTCTACCTGATGATCTGGCGTCCACAGGCCAAGCGCGCCAAAGAGCAGAAGAACCTGCTGGGCAGCTTGCAGAAAGGCGACGAAGTCGTGACCACTGGCGGCATCGCCGGCAAGATCACTAAAGTGTCCGACGCTTTCGTGGTTCTGGAAGTCTCCGACACCGTAGAAATGAAGTTCCAGAAGGGCGCCATCGCTGCCACGCTGCCAAAAGGCACGCTCAAAGCGATCTAAGTAACAACCTTTACCAATCGACGGGGCGCGCAAGGCGCCCCGCGTTATAAGCGGGCGGCGTGATGCTGAACAAATACCCTCTGTGGAAATACGTACTGATCCTGGCGGTGCTGGCGATCGGTTTTATTTATTCCGCTCCCAATCTCTATCCTGATGACCCGGCTATCCAGATCACTGGCGCCAGCACTGCGCTGCAGGTCAATCAGGCTGATCTGGACCGTGCGAGCAAAGCGCTCACCGACGCGGGTATCCAGGTTAAAGCGGCAAGTTTGGCTGCTGATGCGAAGGGCGGCTTGTTGCGCCTGACCAAGCAAGAAGACCAATTGCCGGCAAAAGACGTTGTGCGCAAGGTCATGGGTGATGACTACGTCGTCGCACTGAACCTGGCACAGACCACGCCAAAATGGCTGCGCGCGATCGGCGCACACCCGATGAAGCTGGGTCTGGACTTGTCCGGTGGTGTGCACTTCCTGCTGGAAGTGGACATGGATAAGGCCCTCGACGCTCGCCTGAAAGTCTACGAAGGCGATGTGAAGAGCCTGCTGCGTAAAGAGCGCCTGCGTTATCGCAGCCTGCCGCAGCTCAACGGTGCCATCCAGCTGGGCTTTGCTGACGAAGCAACCCGCGAACAGGCCCGTGCGCTGATCCGCAAGAACTTCAACGATTTCGACATTGTTCCGGCCGACCTCAATGGTCAGGCGGTACTGCGTCTGGCGATGACCCCGGCCAAGCTGGCGGAAATCCGTGAATACTCGATCAAGCAGAACTTGACCACGGTACGTAACCGCGTCAACGAGCTGGGTGTGGCCGAGCCGATCGTTCAGCGCCAGGGTGCCAACCGCATCGTGGTTGAACTGCCGGGCGTGCAGGACACCGCTGAAGCCAAGCGTATCCTGGGTAAAACAGCCAACCTGGAATTCCGCCTGGCGGCTGAGCCGGGTGCTACCCGTGC
This sequence comes from Pseudomonas sp. C6002, assembly GCF_013385805.1. Taxonomy (NCBI): domain Bacteria; kingdom Pseudomonadati; phylum Pseudomonadota; class Gammaproteobacteria; order Pseudomonadales; family Pseudomonadaceae; genus Pseudomonas; species Pseudomonas sp. C6002. The sequence continues at coordinate 122,062 of NZ_JACAPH010000014.1, forward strand.
TACTGCAGAAGAGTTCGAGTTCCGTGAAGGCAATCGTCCACCTGCACTGATCGAGCGTGGCTTGATCATTACGGGTGACCAGGTGACCGACGCCAAGGCTGGTTTCGGCGAGCACGGTACGCCTGAAGTGAACATCCGCCTGGATGGCCACGGCGGCGAACTGATGAGCCGCGCAACCCGCAGCAACGTCGGTCGCAGCATGGCGGTGATCTTCATCGAGCAGCGTCCTGTCACCACCTACACCAAGCAAGTGGTCGACGGCGTCGAGAAAGACGTACCGGTACAGACCTTTAAAGAAGAGAAGAAGATCATCAGCCTGGCGACCATCCAGTCGCCGCTGGGTGCTCAATTCCGCATCACCGGCCTGAACGGCCAGGGTGAGTCATCCGAACTGGCGCTGCTGCTGCGTGCCGGTGGCCTGGCCGCCCCGATGTACTTCGCTGAAGAACGTACCATCGGCCCGAGCCTGGGTGCTGACAACATCACCAAGGGTATCGACGCTGCTCTGTGGGGCATGCTGTTCGTCTCCCTGTTCATCATCGCCATCTATCGCTTCTTCGGCGTCATCGCCACCGTCGCGCTGGCGGGCAACATGGTGATGCTGCTGGCCCTGATGTCGCTGCTGGGTGCAACGCTGACCCTGCCAGGTATCGCCGGTATCGTACTCACCATGGGTATGGCGGTTGACGCCAACGTACTGATCTTCTCGCGGATTCGTGAAGAGATTGCTGCGGGCATGACCGTGCAACGGGCAATCAACGAAGGCTTCGGCCGGGCATTTACTGCAATTCTCGACTCCAACCTGACCACCCTGTTGGTCGGCGGGATTCTCTTTGCCATGGGCACAGGCCCGGTCAAAGGTTTTGCGGTGACCATGTCCCTCGGTATCTTTACCTCGATGTTCACGGCCATCATGGTGACCCGCGCAATGGTCAACCTGATCTTTGGCGGACGTGACTTCAAGAAGTTGTGGATTTAAGGGGCTGCCATGTTACGTACAATCAACTTCATGGGCGTTCGCAACGTTGCGTTCGGCTTCACCATGCTCCTTACCGTTCTGGCGTTGTTCAGCTGGTTCCATAAGGGCCTGAACTACGGTCTGGACTTCACCGGCGGTACGCTCATCGAGCTGACCTACGAGAAGCCGGCCGACGTTAGCCTGGTGCGCAACGAGCTGGTCAAGGCCGGCTATCACGAAGCCATCGTCCAGAGCTTTGGTGCAACCACTGACCTGCTGGTGCGTATGCCGGGCGAAGACCCGCAACTGGGTCACCAGGTAGCCGAGGCCTTGCAGAAGGTCGGCGGCGACAACCCGGCGTCGGTCAAGCGCGTCGAGTTCGTGGGCCCGCAGGTAGGTGAAGAACTGCGTGACCAAGGCGGCCTCGGCATGCTGATGGCGCTGGTCGGCATCATGATCTACCTGGCTTTCCGCTTTCAGTGGAAGTTCGGTGTCGGCGCCATTGTGTCGCTGATCCACGACGTGATCGTGACCGTGGGTATCCTGGCCTACTTCCAGATCACCTTCGACCTGACGGTATTGGCGGCGGTGCTGGCAATCATTGGCTACTCCCTCAACGACACCATCGTGGTATTCGACCGGGTTCGTGAGAACTTCCGGGTGCTGCGCAAGGCGACGTTGATCGAGAACATCAACATCTCCACCACCCAGACCCTGCTGCGCACCATGGCGACTTCGATCTCCACCTTGCTGGCGATTGCCGCACTGATGGTGTTCGGTGGCGACAACCTGTGGGGCTTCTCGCTGTCGCTGTTCATCGGCGTGCTGGCGGGTACCTACTCGTCGATCTACATCGCCAACGTGGTACTGATCTGGCTGAACCTCAACAGCGAAGACTTGATCCCTCCTGCCAGCACCGGCAAGGAGGTCGACGACCGCCCTTGATGGGTGATTGTTGATCTGCTGTTACAAATAAGGCGCGAGTATTGAACTCGCGCCTTTTTTTTTGCTCCAAGGCTGGGTATAGCGCGGATCGTTCGGTCCGTTTGTGATGGTCAGGAGGTTCACGTGAACAAGTCGTTACTGGTTGGTGCGGTATTGGGTGCTGTCGGTGTGACTGCCGGGGGTGCTGTTGCCACCTACAGCCTGGTAAAAAGCGGCCCTGAGTATGCGCAAGTGCTGGCGGTGCAGCCGGTGAAAACCCAGATTAAAACCCCGCGTGAAGTCTGCAAGGATGTTGCCGTAACCCGGCAGAAACCTGTGCAGGATCAGCATCAGATCGTCGGTACGGTGGTCGGTGCGCTGGCGGGCGGCCTGTTGGGTAATCAGGTCGGCGGCGGTAATGGCAAGAAGCTGGCCACCGTGGCCGGTGCGGTCGGTGGCGGTTACGCTGGTAACAAGGTTCAGGAAGGCATGCAGAACCGCGATACCTACACCACCACGCAAACTCGTTGTAATACCGTTAATGACATCAGCGACAAGGTTGTCGGGTACGACGTACGTTACACCCTGGACGGCAAGGAAGGCTCCGTGCGCATGGATCGTGATCCAGGCAACCAGATCCCCGTCGACAAGGAAGGGCGCCTGGTTATCGGTCAGAACCAGCCGCAGCAGTAATCCCAGGTATAAAAAAAGCACCCCGAGGGGTGCTTTTTTGTGCTCGCTCGCTTAGCGCTTCAGCGAAGCCGGCAGGTGCGGCTGGATCGCCGTCAGGACTGCCTTGAAGCATTTGGTGTTGCCGGCAACCACGTGACCCTTCTCCAGGAAGTCGTGACCACCGGTGAAGTCGCTCACCAGGCCGCCCGCTTCTTGAATCAGCAGTGCGCCTGCAGCCATGTCCCACTCGGACAGGCCCGACTCCCAGAACGCATCAAAACGACCGGCAGCGACATACGCCAGGTCCAGGCTGGCTGCGCCGGCGCGACGGATGCCGGCGGTCTGGCCAACCAGGGCGCGGAACATGCCCAGGTAGTTTTCCAGGTTGTCCATCTGGTCGTCACGGAATGGGAAGCCGGTACCCAGCAGGGCGCCGTCGAGGCTGGTGCGACCGCTGACGCGCAGGCGGCGACCGTTCAACTGGGCGCCACGGCCACGGCTGGCGGTGAATTCTTCCTGGCGAACCGGGTCCAGCACAACGGCGTGTTCCAGGCGGCCACGGTATTTGCAGGCAATGCTCACGGCAAAGTGCGGGATACCGCGCAGGAAGTTGGTGGTGCCATCCAGTGGGTCGATGATCCACAGGTAGTCTTCGCCTTCGCCGCTACCTTTGTGCAGGCCGGTTTCTTCACCGAGGATGCCGTGGGTAGGGTAGGCCTTGCGCAGCGCGTCGATGATTTTCTGCTCGGCGGCGCGATCCACCTCGGATACGTAATCCTTGGCGTCTTTTTCGTCGACCTTGATGGTATCCAGGCGCTCGATGGAGCGGAAGATCAATTCACTGGCGCTGCGGGCGGCGCGCAGCGCGATATTCAGCATGGGCTGCATGGATGTGTCACCTAAGGTTGTTAAAGAAAGCCGAGCATTCTAGCAGAAACTTTCTTCAGGTGAAGGACGACGTTACCTTTCATGGCATAACCTTAGGCTGTTCTGTAAGATTTGCTCCCCTTTCCCGTGTCCGAGAGCGCCTCCCTTGCTGCAAAACATCCGTGTCGTCCTCGTCAATACCAGTCATCCCGGCAATATCGGCGGCGTGGCGCGAGCCATGAAGAACATGGGGCTGACGCGCCTGGTGCTGGTGGAGCCGCGGGTGTTCCCGCACCACGAGGCCGATGCGCGCGCGTCCGGCGCCAATGACATCCTCGAAAAAGCCCAGGTCGTTGCCACCCTGGAAGACGCCCTGGTCGGCTGCAACCTGGTGCTCGGCACCAGCGCTCGCGACCGTCGCATCCCCTGGCCGCTGCTGGATCCTCGCGAATGCGGGACCAAAGTCGTGGAAGAGGCCGCCGGCGGCGCTGAAATCGCCTTGGTATTCGGCCGTGAAGACTCCGGCCTGACCAATGAAGAGCTGCAGCGATGTCATTATCACGTGCACATCCCATCAGACCCCGAGTTCAGTTCGCTGAACCTCGGGGCAGCGGTGCAGGTGTTGAGCTATGAAGTGCGCATGGCCTGGCTGGCCGCTGAAGGCCAGCCAAGCAAGGTTGAAAAGGATGAGGTTGCATCGACCAAGAGTGGCGAACTGGCCACCATGGACGAGCTGGAGCGATTCTATGAGCACCTGGAGCAAACCCTGGTGGCCATCGAGTTCCTCGATCCGGAAAAACCGCGGCACTTGATGGCGCGCCTGCGTCGGTTGTACGGACGCAGCTCGGTCAGCCGAGCGGAAATGAATATATTGCGTGGCATCCTCACGGAAACCCAGAAAGCGGCCCGTGGCGAGCTTCTTAAGCGGAAGGATTAAAAATGTTCGAGCGTTTGCGAGAAGATATCCAGAGTGTTTTCCACCGTGACCCGGCGGCGCGCAATGCCTTTGAAGTGCTGACCTGCTACCCGGGCATGCACGCGATCTGGATCCATCGCCTGTCCGGCGCCTTGTGGGGCATGGGCTGGAAATGGCTGGCGCGGCTGGTATCGAACTTCGGCCGTTGGTTGACCGGGATTGAGATTCATCCGGGCGCCAAGGTCGGCCGTCGTTTCTTTATCGACCACGGCATGGGCATCGTTATTGGCGAGACCGCCGAGATTGGTGATGACGTGACCCTGTACCAGGGCGTGACCCTGGGCGGCACAACCTGGAACAAAGGCAAGCGCCACCCTACGCTGGAAGATGGCGTTGTAGTAGGGGCGGGCGCGAAGGTGCTCGGTCCGTTTACCGTGGGTGCGGGCGCCAAGGTCGGCTCCAATGCTGTGGTGACCAAGGCTGTACCGCCTGGCGCAACGGTTGTCGGTATTCCGGGGCGGATCATCGTCAAGCCGGAAGTGGGTGATGAGCAGGAAGCGAAGCGCAAGGCCATGGCCGAGAAGATCGGCTTCGATGCCTATGGCGTCAGCGAAGACATGCCTGACCCGGTAGCGCGTGCCATCGGTCAGTTGCTGGATCACCTGCAAGCGGTGGACGGCAAGCTGGACGGTATGTGCGGTGCCCTGAAAGACCTCGGCAGCAGCTACTGCGCCAAGGATCTGCCTGAGCTGCGCAAGGAAGACTTCGCCGAGATCAAGGACGAAAGTGCCGCCACCAAGGCTGGCTGAAGTCTCGCAATCACTGCAAAACCCATGTGGGAGCGGGCTTGCTCGCGAAAGCTGCGCGTCAGTCACCGAATATATTGACTGAATCACCGCATTCGCGAGCAAGCCCGCTCCCACATTTTGACCTTCATTAGTCCCGAATTCCCGCTTGGCCCTGTTCCCGCTGGTCCATCCCGTCCCGCCCTGCTATGATTCGCGCGCCCTTTTTACGGGTATTCCTGACTAAAGTACTAGGTCTTATAGTTGACTTAAATACTCGGGAATCGCATACTTGCTCCCATTCTGAAACACCTTGGTACTTGTCCATGAGACTGACTACAAAAGGCCGATACGCGGTGACCGCCATGCTTGACCTGGCCTTGCACGCGCAAAATGGGCCGGTGTCCCTGGCCGATATCTCCGAGCGCCAAGGCATTTCCCTGTCCTACCTCGAGCAGTTGTTCGCCAAGTTGCGCCGCAGCAATCTGGTTTCCAGCGTTCGTGGTCCAGGCGGCGGCTATCAATTGTCCCGCGAGATGCAGGGCATCCAGGTCGCCCAGGTGATCGACGCGGTGAACGAATCCGTCGATGCCACCAAATGCCAGGGCCTGGGTGATTGCCACGCAGGCGACACCTGCCTTACGCACCACTTGTGGTGTGACCTGAGCCTGCAGATCCATGAGTTTTTGAGTGGTATCAGCTTGGCTGATCTTGTGACTCGCCGTGAGGTGCAAGAAGTAGCCCAGCGTCAGGACCAGCGCCGTTGCAACACCAAGGCGCCGCGTCTGGACAAGATTGAAGCGTCCGCCGTCGAGTGACAGCCGAAGAGCTAACGGCACGCCAGCCAGCCTGATTTAGGAGAAAGTCCATGAAATTGCCGATTTACCTTGATTACTCAGCGACCACCCCGGTTGATCCGCGTGTCGCGCAAAAGATGAGCGAATGCCTGCTGGTTGACGGAAACTTCGGTAACCCGGCGTCCCGTTCCCACGTTTTCGGCTGGAAAGCCGAAGAAGCAGTGGAAAACGCTCGTCGCCAGGTCGCTGACCTGGTGAATGCCGACCCACGTGAAATCGTCTGGACCTCCGGTGCCACCGAGTCCGACAACCTGGCTATCAAGGGTGCGGCGCATTTCTACGCGACCAAAGGCAAACACCTGATCACCACCAAGATTGAGCACAAGGCTGTCCTCGACACCATGCGCCAACTGGAGCGTGAAGGTTTTGAGGTTACCTACCTCGAGCCAACCACCGACGGTATCGTGACCCCTGCGATGATCGAAGCCGCGATGCGTGAAGACACCATCCTGGTTTCCGTGATCCACGTGAACAACGAAATCGGCACCATCAACGACATCGCCGCCATCGGCGAGCTGACCCGCTCCAAGGGCGTGTTGCTGCACGTCGACGCTGCTCAGTCCACCGGCAAGGTCGATATCGACCTGTCGAAACTGAAAGTCGACCTGATGTCGTTCTCTGCCCACAAGACTTACGGCCCTAAAGGCATTGGCGCGCTCTACGTGAGCCGCAAGCCTCGCGTACGTATCGAAGCCACCATGCACGGCGGCGGTCACGAGCGCGGCATGCGTTCGGGCACCCTGGCGACCCACCAGATCGTCGGCATCGGCGAAGCGTTCCGTGTGGCCAAGGAAGACATGGCTGCCGAAAACGTGCGCATCAAGGCCCTGAGCGATCGCTTCTACAAGCAGGTCGAGCACCTTGAAGAGCTGTACATCAACGGCAGCATGACCGCCCGTGTACCGCACAACCTGAATTTGAGCTTCAACTACGTCGAAGGCGAGTCGCTGATCATGGCGCTCAAGGACCTGGCGGTTTCGTCCGGCTCGGCCTGCACCTCGGCTTCCCTTGAGCCGTCTTACGTCCTGCGCGCCCTGGGCCGCAACGACGAACTGGCTCACAGCTCGATCCGCTTTACATTCGGCCGTTTCACCACCGAAGAAGAAGTCGACTACGCCGCGCAGAAAGTCTGCGAGGCCGTCACCAAGCTGCGTACCTTGTCCCCGCTGTGGGACATGTACAAGGACGGTGTCGACATTTCCAAGATCGAGTGGGCGGCACACTAAATATAGAAGCCGCCACCCAAAAGGCTCTGTAAAGACGTGGCGGAAAACGCAGGCGTGTTTGCAGGGTTCCAGAGCGGCCCTGATGAGTGAGGATTCAGTACCATGGCTTACAGCGAAAAGGTCATCGACCACTACGAAAACCCGCGCAACGTCGGCAAGATGAACGCGGAAGACCCTGATGTCGGCACCGGCATGGTCGGCGCTCCGGCGTGCGGCGACGTTATGCGCCTGCAGATCAAGGTCAACGAAGCTGGCGTTATCGAAGACGCCAAGTTCAAGACCTACGGTTGCGGTTCGGCCATCGCCTCCAGCTCCCTGGCGACCGAATGGATGAAAGGCAAGACCCTGGATGAGGCTGTGACTATCAGCAACACCCAGCTGGCCGAAGAACTGGCCTTGCCGCCAGTGAAAATCCACTGCTCGGTACTCGCAGAAGACGCCATCAAGGCGGCCGTTCGCGACTACAAGCAGAAGAAAGGCTTGATCTAAGCAATTTGGCGACGAGTAAGGAGTCACGATGGCTATCAGCATGACAGAAGCGGCTGCGCAGCACATTCGCCGCTCCCTGAATGGGCGCGGTAAAGGTGAGGGGATTCGTCTGGGTGTTCGCACCACGGGCTGTTCCGGCCTTGCCTACGTGCTGGAGTTTGTCGACGAGGTGGTCGAGGAAGATCAGGTGTTCGAGAGTCACGGCGAAAAAGTGATCATCGACCCGAAAAGCCTGACCTACCTGGACGGCACCGAACTCGATTTCGTCAAGGAAGGGTTGAACGAAGGCTTCAAGTTCAACAACCCCAACGTACGCGGTGAATGTGGCTGCGGCGAAAGCTTCAACATCTGAGGCTGATCGTGGGTACTCCTTGTCATTTCGCTTTGTTCGAGCTGCAGCCGAGTTTTCGACTGGACCTTGAACAGCTTGCCACGCGCTACCGTGAATTGGCGCGTGGGGTGCATCCGGACCGCTTCGCTGACGCTTCCGAGCGTGAGCAACGCCTGGCGCTGGAGCAATCAGCCAGCCTCAACGAAGCCTATCAGACGCTCAAGAACCCTCCCAAACGCGCGCGCTACCTGCTCGCGATGGGCGGTCGCGAGCTGCCGCTTGAAGTCACGGTCCAGGACCCTGATTTCCTGATGCAGCAGATGCAATGGCGCGAGGAGCTTGAAGAACTGCAGGACGAGGCTGATCTGGCCGGAGTCGCAGTGTTCAAGCGCCGTCTGAAAGTGGCCCAGGATGAACTCAACGAAAGCTTCGCAGCCTGTTGGGATGATGCAGCGCAACGTGAACAGGCCGAACGCCTGATGCGGCGCATGCAGTTCCTCGACAAGCTCACCTACGAAGTGCGCCAGTTAGAAGAGCGCCTCGACGATTAACCCAGTGCCGCCCAGGTTGCACGCCTGATATACAGATAAGTCCTGATTACCATGGCCCTACTGCAGATCGCCGAACCCGGTCAAAGTCCTCAACCGCACCAGCGTCGTCTGGCGGTCGGGATTGACTTGGGCACTACCAATTCGCTGGTCGCTGCATTGCGCAGCGGTCTTTCCGAGCCGCTGCCCGACGCGGATGGCCAGGTCATCCTGCCGTCTGCCGTGCGTTATCATGCTGACCGCACCGAAGTGGGCGAGTCGGCCAAGCTGGCGGCGTCTACCGATCCTTTGAATACCGTGCTGTCGGTCAAGCGCTTGATGGGTCGTGGTTTGTCCGACGTCAAGCAGCTGGGCGACCAGCTTCCCTACCGCTTTGTCGGCGGCGAATCACATATGCCGTTCATCGACACGATCCAGGGCCCGAAAAGCCCGGTGGAAGTGTCGGCCGATATCCTCAAGGTCTTGCGCCAGCGCGCCGAAACCACCTTGGGTGGCGAACTGGTAGGTGCGGTGATTACTGTTCCTGCATATTTCGATGACGCTCAGCGCCAGGCCACCAAGGATGCGGCGAAACTTGCCGGCCTGAACGTGCTGCGCCTGCTCAACGAGCCGACCGCAGCCGCTGTGGCTTACGGTCTGGATCAGCACGCCGAAGGCCTGGTGGCTATTTACGACCTGGGCGGCGGTACCTTTGATATTTCGATCCTGCGCCTGACCGGCGGTGTCTTCGAAGTGTTGGCTACCGGTGGCGATACCGCTCTGGGTGGCGATGACTTCGATCACGCCATTGCTGGCTGGATCATCACCAGTGCCGGCTTGTCTGCCGACCTGGACCCGGGTGCGCAACGTAATTTGCTGCAAACTGCCTGTGCCGCCAAAGAAGCGCTGACTGACGCTGCGTCGGTTGAAGTTTCCTACGGTAGCTGGTCGGCTCAACTGACCCGCGAAGCGTTCGATTCGTTGATCGAACCGATGGTCGCCCGCAGCCTGAAAGCCTGCCGCCGCGCCGTGCGTGATTCCGGTGTCGAGCTGGAAGACGTGGTCGCCGTGGTCATGGTGGGTGGTTCGACCCGCGTGCCGCGTGTTCGTGAGGCGGTCGCTGAAGCCTTCGGCCGTCAGCCGCTGACTGAAATCGACCCGGATCAAGTGGTGGCCATTGGTGCCGCGATCCAGGCCGATACCCTCGCCGGTAACAAGCGTGATGGTGGCGAACTGCTTCTGCTCGACGTGATCCCGTTGTCCCTGGGGCTGGAAACCATGGGCGGCCTGATGGAGAAGGTGATTCCACGCAACACCACCATCCCCGTTGCCCGCGCCCAGGACTTCACCACGTACAAAGATGGTCAGACGGCCATGATGATTCATGTGCTGCAGGGCGAGCGTGAGCTGATCAGCGACTGCCGTTCCCTGGCGCGCTTCGAATTGCGCGGCATTCCGGCGATGGTGGCTGGTGCGGCGAAGATTCGCGTGACCTTCCAGGTCGACGCCGACGGCTTGCTCAGCGTTGCCGCTCGCGAACTGGCCTCCGGCGTTGAAGCCAGCATCCAGGTCAAGCCGTCCTACGGCCTGACCGACGGCGAAATCGCCAAGATGCTCAAGGATTCGTTCCAGTACGCCGGTGACGACAAGGTCGCCCGCGTGCTGCGTGAGCAGCAAGTCGACGCCCAGCGCCTGCTCGAAGCGGTGCAGGGCGCCCTTGAAGCTGACGGCGAGCGTCTGCTGGATGCCGAAGAGCGCATGGTCATCGACCTGCAAATGCAGGAACTGGCTGAATTGATGAAAGGCACCGATGGTTACGCCATCGAGCAACAGACCAAGCGCCTGTCGCAAGTGACCGATGCCTTTGCCGCCCGTCGCATGGACCAGACGGTGAAAGCCGCCCTGGCGGGCCGCAACTTGAACGAACTTGAGGATTAACTGATGCCGCAGATCATTTTTCTGCCACACGCCGAGCATTGCCCGGACGGTATGGTTGTGGAGGCTGAGACCGGCAAGTCCATTCTCGAAGTCGCTCACGATAACCACATCGAGATCGAAAGCGCCTGCGGCGGCGTTAACGCCTGTACCACGTGCCATTGCATCATCCGCGAAGGTTTCAATAGCCTGGAAGAGGCTGATGAGCTGGAAGAGGACTATCTTGATAGGGCGTGGGGCCTTGAGCCGACGTCGCGATTGAGCTGTCAGGCAAAAGTGGGAACAGAAGACCTCACCGTCGAGATTCCGAAGTATTCGCTCAACCATGCCGCCGAAGCGCCGCATTGATTCAAGGAAATGTCATGAGCCTGAAATGGGTTGATGTACAAGAAATCGCTATCCTGCTGGCCGATGGTCACCCGGACGTGAACCCTTATTCGCTGAACTTTGTAGCTTTGCGTGACATGGTCATGGCCTTGCCAGGGTTCGAAGATGACCGGGAACGCGGCGGTGAAAAGGTGCTTGAAGCTATTCAGACTGCCTGGAAAGAAGAGCAGGACTGAAGCCTCCCTTACGCAGTTAGGCAATACCCAAGAACCCGCGTATAATTCGCGGGTTTAATTTTTCGCAAATTACCGTTTCTGGAGTTACACCATGGCTGTTCAACGTACTTTCTCCATCATCAAGCCTGACGCTGTTGCAAAAAACGTCATCGGCGAGATCACCACTCGTTTCGAAAAAGCCGGCCTGAAGGTTGTAGCTTCGAAACTCAAGCAACTGTCCAAGGCTGAAGCTGAAGGCTTCTACGCTGAGCACAGCGCTCGTGGTTTCTTCGGCGACCTGGTTGCCTTCATGATCTCCGGCCCTGTTGTTGTTCAGGTTCTGGAAGGCGAAAACGCTATCGCTCTGAACCGTGAGCTGATGGGCGCTACCAACCCTAAAGAAGCTGCTGCCGGCACCATCCGTGCTGACTTCGCTGAATCGATCGACGCCAACGCCGTTCACGGTTCGGACTCCGAAGCCGCTGCTGCCCGCGAAATCTCGTACTTTTTCGCTGCTACTGAAGTAACCGCTCGCTAAGCATTGGCTTAAAAGAGCGAAGGTGAATCCATGACTACATTGACTGCAAAAACCAACCTGCTGGGTCTGACTCAACAGGAAATGGAAAAATTCTTCGACTCAATCGGGGAGAAGCGTTTTCGTGCCGCTCAGGTAATGAAGTGGATTCACCATCTTGGCGTCGATGATTTCGACGCCATGACGAACGTCAGCAAGGCCCTGCGCGACAAGCTCAAGGCCATTGCCGAAGTTCGCGGCCCCGAAGTGGTCAGCGAGGACATTTCCACCGACGGCACCCGTAAGTGGGTGGTGCGCGTGGCGTCCGGCAGCTGCGTCGAGACCGTGTACATTCCCCAGGGCAAACGCGGCACTCTGTGCGTTTCGTCCCAGGCAGGCTGTGCCCTGGACTGCAGTTTCTGCTCCACCGGCAAGCAAGGTTTCAACAGCAACCTCACCGCCGCCGAAGTCATCGGCCAGGTGTGGATTGCCAATAAATCGTTCGGCAGCATCCCGGCGACCGCCGACCGTGCCATCACCAACGTGGTGATGATGGGCATGGGCGAGCCGCTGCTGAACTTCGACAACGTTGTCGCGGCCATGCACCTGATGATGGACGACCTGGGCTACGGCATCTCCAAGCGCCGCGTGACCCTGTCGACCTCCGGCGTGGTACCGATGATCGATGAGCTGGCCAAGCACATCGACGTCTCCCTGGCGTTGTCGCTGCACGCACCGAATGACGCATTGCGTAACCAATTGGTGCCGATCAACAAGAAGTATCCGCTTAAGATGCTGCTCGAATCTTGCCAGCGCTACATGGCGACCTTGGGCGAAAAGCGTGTGTTGACCATTGAGTACACCATGCTCAAGGACATCAACGACAAGGTCGAGCACGCGGTCGAGATGATCGAGTTGCTCAAGAACGTACCGTGCAAGATCAACCTGATTCCGTTTAACCCGTTTCCCCATTCTGGCTATGAGCGGCCGAGCAATAACGCCATCCGCCGTTTCCAGGATCAACTGCACCATGCAGGCTTCAATGTCACCGTGCGCACCACCCGCGGCGAAGACATCGATGCGGCATGTGGCCAATTGGTAGGACAGGTGCTGGATCGCACCCGTCGCAGCGAACGTTATATCGCCGTGCGTGAATTGAGTGCCGCCGACGATATGCCGCAAAGCGCCGCGACTCGAACCTGAGAGAGGATCTCTATGCCCTTGCGCCTTGCGCTGCTTTTGCTTGTTGCCAGCCTCGCGGCTGGCTGTGTTTCATCGGGCCATGACAGCCCGTTGCAAACCGGCAAGGGCCGTGACGAAGCGCGCGCTGCCTATGTGCAGCTGGGCTTGGGGTACTTGCAGCAAGGGATGACCGAACAGGCCAAGGTGCCGCTGAAGAAGGCCCTTGAGCTGGATGGCAGCGACGCTGACGCCAATGCTGCGCTGGCTTTGGTGTTCCAGGCCCAGGCCGAGCCTGAATTGGCCGATCAATATTTCCACAAGGCCCTGGCCACACGCCCTGGCGACCCAAGACTGCTGAATAACTACGGCAGTTTTTTGTTTGCGCAGAAACGTTATGCCCAGGCATCCGAATATTTCCAGCAGGCTGCGGCCGATACCCTCTATCCTGAGCGTTCGCGGGTTTTCGAGAACCTGGGGGTGACCTCAATGCTTCTCGGCCAGCGCGACACCGCACGCCAGCAACTGGAAAAAGCCCTGCACCTGAACCAGCGCCAGCCACGGGCCTTGCTCGAAATGGCTGAGTTGTCCTTCGAAGACAGGCATTATGTGCCGGCACGTGACTATTACGAGCGTTTTAGCCTGCTGAGCGGGCAAAATGCACGTAGTCTATTGCTCGGTGTGCGCCTGGCGACGGTTCATGAAGAACGCGACAAGGCCGCACGTTTTGGCCAGCAACTCGAACGACTCTATCCCGGTACGCCGGAATATCAGCAATACCTGTCGGAGCAATGATGAAAGCGGCGCACCCGGAAGTTGTAGCAGCTAATCGTGGAAACCCAGGCGAGACCTTGCGTCAGGCCCGCGAAAGCAATGGTTGGTCGCTGGCAGAAGTGGCCCTCAAGCTCAATTTGACCACGACTTCATTGGGCAACCTTGAAGCTGGCGCATTCGACAAGCTGCCAGGGCACACCTTTGCCCGCGGCTATATCCGCGCCTACGCCAAGTTGCTGGGTATCGACCAGGCTGCATTGGTCCAGGAGTTCGACCAAATCACCGGTACCGATTCCCAGGGCAGCAATGTCCATGGTCTTGGCCGCATTGAAGAGCCTGTGCGGGTTTCCCACACCATTTTGCGCATTGTCAGCCTGTTGCTGCTCATCGCCGTGATCGGCGGTGGTTTTGTATGGTGGCAGGATCAGACCGCCCAGCGTGGCAAGGACTTGTCCAGCAACGCCATGGAGCACGTCGAAGTCGAAAGCGCCGACGGCACCACCCAGATTCATCCGTTGGATGAGCCGGAAGACCAGGCCGTGGCCCAGGGTCAGGCGGCGCCTGAGGCAGAACCAGGTGCCGAGCAGCCTGCGCCCGAAGCAGGTACTGCCGCCGCAGTGGCACCCGTCGCACCCGCTCCAGCGGTTGCAGTGACGCCTGCTGCTCCAGCTCATACGCCAGCAACGCCAGCAGTACCGGCGCAGGCTCCGGCAACAACGGCTCCCGTCGCCCCGGCGATTTCCGCGCCAACCACCCCGGTACTGATCGCCGGTGATGGTCGAGTCCAAATTACCTACGTCGCTGACTGCTGGACGCAAGTCTCCGATGGCAACGGCAAGGTGCTGTTCAGTGGTCTGAAGCGTAAGGGAGATACACTTGACCAGGGCGGCAAGCCTCCTTTGACGCTGCGTCTGGGCTTTGCCCGTGGCGCGCAAGTGGCCTACAACGGCCAGCCTGTGGACGTGGCGCCGTTCACCAGTGGCGAGACTGCTCGCCTCAAGTTGGGACAATAAAGTCATGCACGGCGAATCTCCAATCAAACGTCGCGTATCGCGCAAGATCTGGGTCGGCTCGGTGCCGGTGGGCGGCGATGCCCCCATCGCAGTACAAAGCATGACCAACAGCGACACCAATGATGTGGCGGCCACTGTCGCCCAGATCAACCGCCTGGAAGCGGCGGGCGTCGACATCGTGCGTGTATCCGTACCGGACATGGACGCTGCCGAAGCCTTTGGCCGCATCAAGCAACTGGTCAAGGTGCCGCTGGTCGCCGATATCCACTTCGACTACAAGATCGCGTTGCGCGTGGCCGAGTTGGGCGTCGATTGCCTGCGGATCAACCCGGGCAACATCGGTCGTGAAGACCGGGTTCGCGCCGTGGTGGATGCCGCCCGTGATCGCGGGATTCCAATTCGCATCGGCGTCAACGCCGGCTCCCTGGAAAAAGACCTGCAAAAGAAATACGGCGAGCCGACGCCGGCCGCACTGGTCGAGTCCGCGCTGCGCCACGTTGAACACCTCGAACGCCTGAATTTCCAGGACTTCAAGGTCAGCGTAAAGGCTTCCGACGTGTTCATGGCGGTAGAAGCGTACCGCCTGCTGGCCAAGGAAATCGTCCAGCCGCTGCACCTGGGTATCACCGAAGCCGGCGGTTTACGCTCAGGCACAGTGAAATCTGCGGTGGGTCTCGGTATGCTGCTGGCCGACGGGATTGGCGATACTATTCGCATCTCCCTCGCGGCAGACCCGGTAGAGGAAGTGAAAGTCGGTTACGACATTCTCAAATCCCTGCATTTGCGTTCCCGTGGCATCAACTTCATTGCCTGCCCGAGCTGCTCGCGGCAGAACTTCGACGTGGTGAAAACCATGAACGAACTGGAAGTACGCCTCGAAGACCTGCTGGTGCCGCTGGATGTCGCGGTGATCGGCTGTGTGGTCAACGGGCCGGGTGAGGCCAAAGAGGCCCATGTGGGCCTGACCGGTGGTACGCCAAACCTGATTTACATCGACGGCAAGCCGTCGCAGAAATTGACGAATGACAATCTGGTGGATGAGCTGGAACGGCTGATCCGCCAGAAAGCGGCCGAAAAGGTCGAAGCTGACGCAGCGGTTATCGCGCGCGGCTGATCGAACGAATTTAAGGATTTGATGTGAGCAAGTCTCTGCAAGCCATTCGTGGCATGAACGACATCCTGCCTGAGCAGACGCCCCTGTGGCGCTACTTCGAGGGCACTGTCGCGCGCCTGCTGGATAACTACGGTTACAAGCAGATCCGCATGCCGATCGTCGAGTTCACCGAGCTGTTCAAGCGCTCCATCGGTGAAGTGACCGACATCGTCGAAAAAGAGATGTACACCTTCGAAGACCGCAACGGTGACTCCCTGACCCTGCGTCCGGAAGGTACTGCCGCGTGTGTGCGTGCGGTGCTCGAACATGGCCTCACCGGCGGTGGCCAGCCGCAGAAGCTCTGGTACATCGGCCCGATGTTCCGCCACGAGCGTCCGCAGAAAGGCCGTTATCGCCAGTTTCACCAGATCGGCCTGGAAGTCTTCAACCTCGACGGTCCGGACATCGACGCCGAGCTGATCGTGCTGACCTGGCGCCTGTGGGGCATGCTGGGCATCCGCGATGCGGTCAAGCTTGAACTCAACAGCCTGGGCACCAGCGAATCCCGGGGCCGCTACCGCGAAGCCCTGGTGGAATTCCTGTCGGCCCACCTGGACAAGCTGGACGAAGACAGCCAGCGTCGCCTGAAAACCAACCCGCTGCGGGTACTGGACACCAAGAACGGCGAGACCCAGGCCGTACTGGTGGACGCGCCGAAAATGGCCGACTACCTGGACGACGAGTCCCGTATCCACTTCGAGGGCCTCAAGGCTCGCCTGGATGCAGCCGGTATTCCTTACGTCATCAACCCGAAACTGGTGCGTGGCCTCGATTACTACAGCAAGACCGTGTTCGAGTGGGTCACCGACAAGCTCGGCGCCCAAGGCACGGTGTGTGCCGGTGGTCGTTACGACGGCCTGGTCGAGCAGATGGGCGGCAAGCCGACCACCGGCGTAGGTTTTGCCATGGGCATCGAGCGGCTGATCCTGCTGCTGGAAACCCTGGAGCAGGTTCCCGAAGAAATCTCCCGTCAGGTGGACGTGTACTTCTGTGCCTTTGGCGAGGCGGCCGAACTGGCTGCCCTGGCCCTGAGCGAGAAACTGCGCGACCAACTGCCGAACCTGCGCCTGCAAGTCAATGCCGGCGCCGGCAGCTTCAAAAGCCAGTTCAAGAAAGCCGACAAGAGCGGTGCGTTGTATGCACTGATCCTGGGTGATGATGAGTTGGCCCAGCAAGTGGTAAGTTTCAAACCCCTGCGTGGTCAGGGTGAACAACAAAGCATTGCCTTTGATGCGCTTGCAGCGCACCTGGCCACCTGCATCGTGCAGGGTTGAAGCTGTCAAACAGCCGATTTAGCGATTAAGGAGTATTGGGGTGTCGAGTACTGATGATGACCAGCTGGCCGAGTTCAAAGACTGGTGGCAGCGCAACGGCAAGCCCCTGGTCACTGGCGGCTTGCTGGCTTTAGTAGTGGTGTTCGGCTGGCAAGCCTGGCACAAGTATCAGGCTAACCAGTCGCAAGGCGCCTCGATTATCTATCAGCAACTGCTGGAAACCACGCTGACGCCAAACGGCAAGCCTGACCTGGCCCAGGTTGCAGACCTGGCCGGCAAGCTGAAGAGCGAATTCGGCGGTAGCACCTACGCGCAATACGGCAGCCTGTTCGTCGCAAAAGTTGCGGTCGACAACGGCAAGCTGGATGACGCCGCCTCCGAGCTGAAAGCCATCACCGACAAGCCGGCCAACCCGACACTGGGTGAAATCGCACGTCAGCGTCTGGCTCAGGTACTGGCGGCACAGAACAAGGCCGACGAAGCACTGAAACTGCTCGACGGCGATGCTGACAAGGCATTCCTGGCCACTCGTGAAGAGCTCAAGGGCGACCTCCTGGTCCAATTGGGTCGTACCGACGAAGCCAATGCTGCGTACCAAAAAGCCAAGGCGGCGCTGTCTGATGAAGCGGCGGTCGGTGGCTTACAAATCAAGCTCGACGACTTGGCCAAAGGGGATGCGTGACGTGATCCGTTGGAAACATGCAGCATTGCTGGCTCTGGCCGTTTTGGCCGCGGGTTGCAGCAGCAACAGCAAAAAAGAACTGCCTCCGGCCGAGCTGACCAGCTTCAAGGAAGAAGTGGTCCTGCAAAAGCAGTGGAGCCGCTCCATTGGTGACGGTCAGGGCGATCTGTACAACCTGATGGTCCCGGCGATCGACGGTGACACTATCTACGCCGCTGATTCCACCGGTGTTGTGGTCTCCATGGATCGCATGAACGGCGACGTCAAGTGGAAGAAAGACCTCGAACTGCCTGTGTCCGGCGCCGTTGGCGTGGGTTCTGGCCTGGTGATGCTCGGCACGCTGAAAGGCGACGTCGTGGCACTGGATTCGAGCACCGGTGAAGAGAAATGGCGCGCTCGCGTGACCAGTGAAGTGCTCTCGCCACCGGCTACCAACGGTGACGTGGTTGTCGTGCAGACCCAGGATGACCGTGTGATCGGCCTCGACGCCGCCACCGGTAACCAGCGCTGGTTGTATGACAGCACGCCGGCGGTCCTGACCTTGCGCGGTACCAGCGGTCCGGTTGTGACCAGCAACCTGGCACTGGCAGGCCTGTCGACCGGTAAAGTGGTCGCCCTGGACACCCAGAACGGCGTGCCGGCCTGGGAAACCCGGGTCGCGATTCCTCAAGGTCGTTCGGAACTGGACCGCGTAGTGGACATCGACGGTGGCTTGCTGCTGTCGGGTGATACCCTTTATGTCGCTACTTATCAGGGCCGTGTTGCGGCGCTGGACGTGCAGAGCGGCCGGATCAACTGGCAGCGTGATGCTTCCAGCTACGCCGGTGTCGCCCAAGGGTTTGGCAGCGTCTACGTAAGCCTGGCGTCCGGCACCGTTGAAAGTGTCGACGAGCGTTCCACCACTGCATTGTGGAGCAACGACTCCCTGGCCCGCCGTCAGTTGTCGGCACCGGAAGTGTTCTCCAGCTACGTAGCGGTAGGCGACTTTGAAGGTTACCTGCACCTGCTGAGCCAGGTGGACGGTCGCTTCGTGGGTCGCGAACGTATCGACAGCGACGGCCTGCGTGCCCGTCCGCTGGTGGTAGGTAACATGCTTTACGTGTATGGCAACAGCGGCAAACTGGAAGCGCTGACCATCAAGTAATGGTTTGACTATGCTTGGGGTAATTCCCAGGCGGCCCTGCTTCGGCAGGGCATGCGGCGCTTTCGAGCGCTGCCCCGAGCACCAGCCGCTGCCTTGCAGCGGCTTTTGTATTTTCTGAAATAACGAAGTGGAGAGCCGCATGGTTCCCGTAATCGCCCTGGTGGGCCGACCGAACGTCGGCAAGTCCACCTTGTTCAACCGCCTGACCAGGACTCGCGACGCCATCGTCGGCGACTTGTCCGGTCTGACCCGTGATCGCCAATACGGTGAGGCAAAGTGGCAAGGGCGCTCCTACATTATTGTCGACACCGGTGGTATCTCCGGTGACGAGCATGGCATGGACGAAAAGATGGCCGAGCAGTCGCTGCTGGCCATTGAAGAAGCTGATGTCGTGTTGTTCCTGGTGGACGCCCGCGCGGGCTACACCGCTGCAGACCAGATGATTGGCGAGCACCTGCGCAAGCGCAACAAGCGTTCCTACGTGGTGGCCAACAAGATCGACAACATCGATCCTGAAATGGCCCGCGCCGAGTTCAGCCCGATGGGCCTGGGCGATGCGATCCCGATCGCCGGTGCCCACGGTCGCGGCATCACCCAGATGCTGGAAATCGCCCTGCGCGACTTCCCGCGTGATGACGTGGATGAAGTCGAAGGCGAAGAAGAAATCGTTGCCGAAGGCGAGGAAGCCAAGCGCATTCCTGGCCCAAGCGAAAAAGACGGTATCAAGATCGCGATCATCGGCCGTCCGAACGTCGGCAAGTCGACCCTGGTCAACCGCATGCTCGGTGAAGACCGGGTAATCGTCTATGACGAGCCGGGCACCACTCGCGACAGCATCTACATCCCGTTCGAGCGTAACGACGAGAAGTACACGCTGATCGACACTGCCGGTGTGCGCAAGCGCGGCAAGATCCACGAGGAAGTTGAAAAGTTCTCCGTGGTGAAAACCCTGCAGGCGATCAAAGACGCCAACGTAGTGATCTTCGTCATGGACGCCCGCGAAGGCGTGGTAGACCACGACCTGAACTTGCTGGGCTTTGCCCTGGAAGCCGGTCGCGCCCTGGTGATCGCGATCAACAAGTGGGACGGCATGACGCCGAGCGAGCGCGACTACGTCAAGGTCGAGCTGCAGCGTCGTCTGTTCTTCGTCGAGTTTGCCGATATCCACTTTATCTCGGCACTGCACGGTACCGGCGTGGGTAACCTCTACGCCTCGGTGCAGAACTCGTTCAAGTCCGCGGTCACCCGCTGGCCAACCAACCGCCTGACCCAGATTCTTGAAGATGCGGTCAGCGAGCACGCGCCGCCGATGGTCAACAACCGTCGGATCAAGCTGCGCTACGCTCACTTGGGTGGTGCCAACCCGCCGATTATCGTGATTCACGGTAACCAGCTGGAGAAGGTGCCGAAGTCCTACGTGCGTTACCTGGAAAATACCTACCGCCGTGTCTTGAAACTGGTCGGTACGCCGATCCGTATCGAGTTCAAGGGTGGCGAGAACCCGTACGAAGGTAACAAGAACAGCCTCACCGACCGCCAGGTCAACAAAAAGCGCCGGATGATGACGCACCACAAGAAGGCCGACAAAAAGCGCCGCGACAAGCGCTGATCCTGATCGGTTGAAAAAGGGCTCTTTCGGAGCCCTTTTTTGTGCCTGGCGGTTGACCCTTCGCGGCATGCAGCTTAAAACTTGGGGCTCACCGCAAGGGGCGCACCGATGATCACCAGCAAGCTGCCGAATGTCGGCACCACCATCTTCACCACCATGTCGCAACTCGCTGCCGAAACCGGTGCGCTCAACCTGTCCCAGGGCTTTCCCGACTTTAACGGGCCCCAGGAGTTGCTCGATGGAGTGGGCAGACAAATTGCCCTGGGCCATAACCAATACGCCCCGATGACCGGCCTGCCGGTACTGCGCCAGCAAGTGGCGGCCAAGATCGCCCGCAGCTATGGCGCAACGGTGAATGCCGACAGCGAAGTGACCATCACCCCAGGCGCCACTGAAGCGATCTTCTGTGCGATCCAGGCGGTGATCCGCAGCGGTGATGAAGTCATCGTGTTCGATCCGGCCTACGACAGCTACGAGCCTTCTGTGGAACTGGCAGGCGGTCGCTGCGTGCACGTGCAACTGGGTCTGGATGATTTCGCCCTGGACTTCGAGCAACTGCGCGCTGCGCTGTCGCCGCGCACCCGCATGATCATCCTCAACAGCCCGCATAACCCCACCGGTGCCCTGATCAGCCGTGCCGAGCTGGACCAGTTGGCCGAGTTGATCCGCGACCGCGACATCTACCTGGTCAGCGACGAGGTCTACGAGCACCTGGTGTTCGACGGTGTGCCCCACGTCAGCGTGCTGGCTCACGAAGAGCTGTATCAGCGTGCGTTTGTGGTCAGTTCGTTCGGCAAGACCTACCACGTCACCGGCTGGAAAACCGGCTACGTGGTCGCGCCGCCAGCCCTCAGCGCCGAGCTGCGCAAGGTGCATCAATATGTCAACTTTTGCGGCGTGACCCCGTTGCAGTACGCTTTGGCAGACTTCATGGCCGAACACCCGGAACACGTCGAGGAGCTGCCGGCTTTTTATCAAGCCAAGCGCGACCTGTTCTGCGACCTGCTGGAACCGTCGCGTTTCAGCTTTACCCGGGTGGCCGGTACCTACTTTCAATTGGTGGATTACTCACAGATTCGCCCGGACCTGGATGACGTCGCCATGTCGCTGTGGATGACCCGCGAACACGGCGTTGCGACCATTCCGGTCTCGGTGTTCTACCAGAACCCACCGCAAGGCCAGCGCCTGGTGCGACTGTGCTTTGCCAAACGCGAGGAGACGCTGCGTCAAGCAGCCGAGAAACTATGCGTGATCTGAGTGCACTGCCCAACCTGAACATCGCCCTGGTGCAAACCACCCTGGCCTGGCACGACCGCCAGGCCAACCTGGAGCATTTTGAACTGCTGCTGGAACAGGCCAAGGGTGCCGACCTGATCGTGCTACCGGAGATGTTCACCACCGGTTTCTCGATGGAATCGGAAACCCTCGCCGAGCCTGAAAACGGCCCCACCCATCAATGGCTGCAGGCCCAGGCGAAGAAGTACAACGCGGTGATCACCGGCAGCGTGATCATCCAGGCCGCCGATGGCAGTCACCGCAACCGCCTGCTGTGGGCGCGACCGGATGGTGAGGTGTTGCACTACGACAAGCGTCACCTGTTCCGTATGGCCGGTGAACACGACCACTACACCCCCGGCGAGCGCCAGGTGCAGTTCGAACTCAAGGGGTGGCGGATTCGTCCGTTGATCTGCTACGACCTGCGATTCCCGGTGTGGAGTCGTGACGCCCAGGACACTGACTTGCTGCTGTACACCGCCAACTGGCCGGGCGCACGTCGCCAGCACTGGAACCGTCTGCTGCCGGCACGGGCCATTGAAAACCTGTGCTACGTGGCGGCGGTGAATCGGGTGGGCACGGACGGCAAGGGCTTTGCCTACACCGGCGACAGCCAGGTCGTGGACTTCCAGGGCGAAAGCCTGCTGAGCGCAGGGGAGGCGGACGGGGTGTTCCAGGTGTGCCTGGACGCAGCGGAATTGGCGGAGTACCGCACACGCTTCCCGGCGAACCTGGATGCGGACAGCTTCGAGTTCGTATAAATCGTTCCCACGCTCTGCGTGGGCACGCCTCTTGTGACGCTCCGCGTCACGCTTCGGGACGCGGAGCGTCCGAGCTGCATTCCCACGCGGAGCGTGGGAACGATCATAAAAAAGGCCCCTGGATTCTCATCCCGGGGCCTTTTGCATTTCAGCGGTCAGTGTTTATGCCGCTTTCGCTTCCAGCTGGCTCAACGAGCGGTTCAGCGCGCTGAACACCGCCTTGAAGCTCGCCGTGGTGATGTTTTCATCAATGCCCACGCCATGCACCGGACGCTCACCGTTCACTCGCAGCTCGATGTAGGCCGCCGCCTTGGCATTGGTGCCGGCGCCAATCGCGTGTTCGTTGTAATCCATGATCTCCACACCAATCGGCAGCCCGGCCACCAGCGCTTCCAGGGCGCCGTTGCCTTTGCCGTGCCAGCGCAGGTTGGTTTCGCCCTGGCCCTTGCCGGAGACTTCAACTTCCACCGAGCTGTTGCCGTTCTCTTCCTGCAAGCGATGGCTGACCAGCGCGTAAGGAATGTTGGCTTGCAGGTATTCACGCTGCAACAAGCTGTAGATCTGCGCGGCGGTCATCTCCAGGCCCACGCGGTCGGTTTCGGCCTGTACCACCTGGCTGAACTCGATCTGCATGCGGCGCGGCAAGCTGATGCCGTATTCCTGCTCCAGCAGGTAGGCGATGCCGCCTTTGCCCGACTGGCTGTTGACGCGAATCACCGCCTCGTAGCTGCGGCCGATGTCGGCCGGGTCGATCGGCAAGTACGGCACTTCCCACAAGGCGTCGTCTTTCTGCTGGGTGAAGCCCTTGCGGATCGCGTCCTGGTGGGAGCCGGAGAAGGCGGTGTGAACCAGGTCGCCGACGTACGGGTGACGCGGGTGCACCGGGATCTGGTTGCACTCTTCGACAACTTTGCGAATACCGTCGATGTCGGAGAAGTCCAGCTGAGGGTCGAGGCCCTGGGTGTACATGTTCAAGGCCACGGTGACCAGGTCGACGTTACCGGTACGCTCGCCGTTGCCGAACAGGCAGCCTTCGACACGGTCGGCGCCGGCCATCAGGCCCAACTCGGTGGCGGCTACGCCGGTGCCACGGTCGTTGTGGGTGTGCAGGCTGATGATCACGCTGTCGCGACGGTTGATATGACGGCCGAACCACTCGATCTGGTCGGCATAGATGTTCGGGGTGGCGCACTCGACGGTGGCTGGCAGGTTGAGGATCACCTTGTGCTCAGGCGTCGGGTTCCAGACCTCGATCACCGCGTCACAGACTTCCTTGGCGAACTCAAGCTCAGTGGCGCTGAACGTCTCTGGCGAGTATTCGAAGGTCCACTGGGTTTCCGGCTGCTGGGCGGCGTATTTGACGAACAGCTTGGCCGCGTTGACCGCGATCGCCTTGATGCCGTCCTTGTCCTGGTTGAACACGATGCGGCGGAACGACGGCGAGGTGGCGTTGTACAAGTGAACGATGGCTTTCTTCGCCCCGCGCAGGGATTCGAAGGTGCGCGCGATCAAGTCTTCACGGCCCTGGGTCAGCACCTGGATGGTGGTGTCCTCGGGGATGTGATTGTCTTCGATCAGGGTGCGTACGAAGTCGAAATCGGTTTGCGACGCAGCCGGGAAGGAGGCTTCGATTTCCTTCACACCGACGGCCACCAGGGTCTTCCAGAAACGCAGCTTTTTCACCGCGTCCATCGGTTCGATCAGCGACTGGTTGCCGTCGCGCAGGTCGGAACTGCACCAGATCGGCGCGGTGGTGATGGTTTTCGAAGGCCAGGTGCGGTCCGGGATATCAATGGTCGGGAACGCGCGGTACTTCGAAGACGGGTCTTTGAGCATGCTCATCGGGAAATCCTTTGTCTAGGGGCCGAGAAAAGGCGGCCTGCCGTAAAACTGTTATTGGGGATAAAGCGGAAGACGAGGCAGATCGATTCAGCCTGGCAGTCGTGCGCTGACTAGGCACAGGCTGCGGTGCTGGCGGAGCTGAATGAGGGTGTGAGAGGTTTTCATAGGTCCAACCCTAACCGCCGGGGTGAAAGATGGCAAGCAGTCGGAAAAAATTGAGAGAAGTTCTGCTATTGCTGAGGAAAACGAGATTTTATGGTTGAGAATTGTGTATGGGGGTGTTTTGTTTGCGCACCCGTTGCCGGGTGCGCAATTGAGCATCAGGGCTGAAACGCGCCGATAAAGATCGCCGGATCCACCCGTGCGTCGTTCAGGCTGATGTTCCAATGCATATGCGGCCCGGTCGCCCGGCCGGTGGAACCGACCTTGCCCACCACCGCACCACGAGCCAGTTGCTGGCCCACGCTCACATCAATCTTCGACATATGGCAGAACATGCTGATAAAGCCCTGGCCATGGTCGACAAACACGGTGTTGCCGTTGAAGAAGTAGTTGCCGGTCAGGATCACCTTGCCCGCTGCCGGGGTCTTGATCGGCGTGCCGGCGCCCACGGCAAAGTCCAGGCCGGAATGCGGATTCCGCTCCTCGCCATTGAAGAAACGTCGTACGCCGAACTTGCTCGACAGCGGCCCGTTCACCGGCTTGTCCAGCAGCAGGTTGCTCGGCGTGTTCGGGCTGAAACTGCGATACGCCTTGAGCTGGACCGCCAGCTCGCCTTCGATGCGCTTGAGTTGCGCCGGGTCCGGGTTCACCTGGCTCTTGTTCTTCAGGGTGATGTGCTGCTCGGGGTATTTCTTGAAGCCCACGACAAACGGCAGGTTCTGGCTGCCGCTGGTGATGCGTTGGGTGCCGGGCTTGACCGTCAGCGGGATCCCCACAATCGCCAGCCAGTTGTTTTGCTCCTTCACCACCAGCACTGGGCGGTTCATGTAGGTGGCTTTGGGCGCGGTGGCCGAAGTGCCGAGGTCGACCACCGCCACGCCACCGGGCACCGGCTTGTTCAGCAGGCGGGTGATGTAGCTGTCGGCATGGGCGTTAAAGGTCAGGCACAGCAGCATCAACAAACTTAAAAAGCGTGGCATCAATCAATCCAGTAACGAGAGGGTGACGGGCGTCAGGTGGTTGTCTTCCACCCGTACCTGCAATTGGCCTTCACCGAGGCGCGCGGTCAGGCGCTGGCCGGTGTGGGTTTGCGCGGCGTTGCGAATCGCCTGGCCGCGTTCGTCGAGCAAGATGCTGTAGCCGCGTCCAAGCGTCGCCAGCGGGCTGACCACCTGCAGCGTCTGCACCTGGCTTTGCAGTTGCAGGCGACGGGCCTTGAGGCCTTCGCGCATGGCACGGGGCAGGCGTTCGGCAAGGCTGTCCAGGCGCTGGCGCAGCAGCGCCAGTTGGCGGCCGGGGTGTTGGCCGGCGAGGCGGGTTTCCAGGCGGATCAAACGCTCGCGACGGGTGTTGAGGCTGCGCTCGAAGGCACGCCGCAGGCGCATGTCCAGGTCATCCAGGCGCTGGGCCTGTTGGCGCAGGCGCTCGCCCGGGTGACGCAGGCGACGAGCCATGCCTTCCAGGCGCAGGCGGTCGTGGGTCAGGCGGTTGCGCATCAGCATCACCAGGCGGCGGTGCAGGTTCTCTACCTGGCGAGTCAGGTGGCTGGAGTCCGGCGCCAACAGCTCGGCAGCGGCGGAAGGCGTTGGGGCGCGTACGTCGGCGACAAAGTCGCTGATCGACACATCGGTCTCATGGCCAACGGCGCTGACGATGGGCGTCACGCAGGCGTCCACCGCACGCGCCACGGCTTCTTCGTTGAAGCACCAGAGGTCTTCCAGCGAGCCGCCGCCACGGGCCAGGATCAGCGCGTCGAAGCCGCGTGCATCGGCCAGCTTCAGTGCACGGACGATCTGCGCCACGGCTTCACGACCTTGTACGGCTGTCGGGATCAACGTCAGTTCCACGTTGGGTGCCCGGCGGCGGAACACGCTGATGATGTCGCGAATCACCGCGCCGGTGGGCGAGCTGATAATCCCGATGCGCCTTGGGTGGGCGGGCAGCGGCACCTTGCGCTCGACACTGAACAGGCCTTCGGCGCTGAGTTTTTCCTTCAGCGCGTCGAAGGCCAGGCGCAGTGCGCCGTCACCGGCCGGCTCCACCGTGTCGAGAATCAGCTGATAGTCGCCACGGCCCTCAAACAGCGAGACCTTGCCCCGCACCTTCACCGCCAGGCCGTCTTTCAACGCCTGGCGCACCCGTGCGGCGTTCTGCCGGAACAGCGCACAACGCACCTGGGCGCCACTGTCCTTGAGGGTGAAATACACGTGGCCGGAGGCCGGGCGGGCGAGGTTGGAGATCTCGCCTTCGACCCAGATATTGGTGAACACGTCTTCCAGCAACACCCGCGCGCGGCCGTTGAGCTGGCTGACAGTCAGGACTTCGCGGTCCAGGCCCAGACGGGCAAAGGGATCTTTAATCATGGGCGGCAGTTTATAGGCATTCGTGCAGGGTTTGACAGAACTGCTCCACCAGCGCGTTCGGCGTTTGCTGGCATGCGAGGGCGACGGTGCTTTGGCAATCGGGATCGGCCAGGGGTAAAAAATGGATGTTGGCCGGCGCAATGTCCTGCATCGACTCCGGCAGCAAGGCGATCCCGAATCCGGCCTGGATCAGCTGTAACTGCGTGGTCTTGCGCGACATCACCCGCGCCGCCTTGGGGAAAAATCCTGCACGCATGCACAACTCGGCTGACAGGTAACTCAGCCCTCCGCGCTGGGGGTGAGGGATCGAGATAAACGCTTCGTTCTTCAGTTGCGCCAAATCGATACCGGATGTGTGCCCGGCCAACCGGTGGTTCGGCGGCACGGCCAGCAACAGTCGCTCGCTATATAAAGGCACGATGCGCACGCCTTCGCGCTGACGCAACACCGGTAAGCGCAACAGCCCGACCTCCAGTCGGCCGTCGGCGATTTCTTCCAACTGGGCTTCGGAGGACAGTTTGGCGATGTCCATCGACACGCCCGGGCATCGTTCCAGCCAGGCACCGATGCCGCGCAGCAGGCGGCCACTCATCGGCACCGTGCTCGAATGGCTCATTCGCAGCGTGCCGAGCTGTCCATTGCCCACTTGCGTCGCCATCTCACTGGCCTTGAGCAGTTCGCCCAGCAGGTTGCGTGCCCGCGGATAAAAAGCCTCTCCCGCAGCCGTCAGCCGTGGCTGGCGCGCAGTGCGTTCAAACAGCGGCGTTTGCAGCAGGTTTTCCAGCTCCTTGATCTGCCGGCTCAGTGCCGATTGCGCCACAAACAGCCGCTCGGCCGCTGCGCTGAAGCTGCCGCTCTCGGCGATTTCGACGAAGTAACGCAATTGCCGGGTGGAAATCACAAGTCATGCCTTTTCGAGATGAGTGATGGGCTTTGAAGATATTAGTCGCAACGCTTGCCAATGGCTAAAGTGATGGCCATCTCTAATAAGGAATACGTCATGAGTCCGGTCGAGCTGTTGAGTCATTGGTCGTTTGGCGGTGTGGACTGGCTGGTGATCGGCGTGGCGATTGCCCTGGCGTATATCGTGTTCGGCATTGCAGGCTTTGGTACCGCATTGGTGGCGGGGCCGATCCTGATTCTGTTCATGCCGCTGTCGAAGATCATCCCCTTGCTGGTGCTGCTGGATTTTGTCGCGGCCTTCGGCAACCTTCTGCAATCGCGCCGGGATGTGGTGAAACCGGAGTTGTTCAGGCTACTGCCGTGCATGGCGATTGGCTGCACCCTTGGGGTGATCTTCCTGCTCAACCTGCACTCTGATTTATTGCTGCTGTTGATGGGGCTGTTTATCAGCGCCTATGCGATCTACAGCCTGGCGGTGAAGGCCAAGCCCACGCAGATGGCAGCCGGCTGGGCGATTCCCATGGGGGTTGTCGGCGGGCTGTTTGGCGCGTTGTTTGGCAGTGGCGGCTTTCTGTATGCGATCTACCTCAACAGCCGATTGCCCAAGGATGGCGCGCGGGCGACCCAGAGTGCGTTGATCAGTTGCAGCACGGTGGTGCGCCTGAGCCTGTTTCTGATCGCGGGCGTGTATGCCGAGCTACCCTTGTTGATGTTGGCGGTGTGCCTGTTGCCGGCCATGGCGCTCGGGCTGTGGGCGGGGCGGCGGTTGACCCTGCGCATGTCCCGCGAGGCGTTT
The DNA here is from genome assembly GCF_013385805.1 of Pseudomonas sp. C6002. Classification (NCBI taxonomy): domain Bacteria; kingdom Pseudomonadati; phylum Pseudomonadota; class Gammaproteobacteria; order Pseudomonadales; family Pseudomonadaceae; genus Pseudomonas; species Pseudomonas sp. C6002. The sequence continues at coordinate 150,535 of NZ_JACAPH010000014.1, forward strand.
GTGCGGTTGGTGACCTGGCTGGTGCTGGCCAGTGGCATTGCCTTGATTGCCCGTTACTTGAGTACTTGACCTGATTGTTTCAGGGATTAAGCTGCCAGCCTTCAGGGCCTCTTCGCGAGCAAGCCCGCTCCCACATTTGGAACGCATTCCCCCTGTGGGAGCGGGCTTGCTCGCGAAGGCGCCAGTAGCCACGCCGCAGGACTCCCATGAATTCCCAAAGCATCCTTGTCCCGAAAATCTCCACGCTACCCGTCCACGAACCCCGCGCCCGGGCGATCGTGCGCTGGCTGGTGCGCAAGAACATCGTCAAGGAAGAACTCACCACCTGCGGGCGCACCGGCAACCGCATGGGCTATGCCCTGGCCGACGGTGCCCGCGCCGTGGTGCTGCACCCCGACGCGCTGCCGTTCAACGAGCCGATCAACGGCCTGGAGATCATCTACAAGCGCTGCATCTACACCCCGGCCAAAGGCTTCCTGGAAGAGGCCGGCTGTCCCGAGTGCCTCAAGGAAGTCGGCGAAGCCCTGTTCGAAAGCCTGGAAGACTGGATGCCCGGCCACACCGATAACTTCACCTGCCCGCTGTGTGGGCATGAGGACGACATCAACGGTTTCCTGTTCCTGCAGGAATGCGGCTTTTCCAACCTGGGATTCATCTTCAATAACTGGGCGGAGGCGGGGTTCAAGCAGAGTTTTATCGACGAATTTGCCGACTGGCTGGACCAGAAGATGAGTTGGGTCAAAGTCGAACTTTAATCCGATGTGAGCGTTCCCACGCAGAGCGTGGGAACGCTCAGTGCTGCAAAAATCATCCATCTATCAGTATTACCAAGTTTGTCAGAGTTTTACATTGAACCCGAGGGGGTGTCTGACTATAATGGCGCGCTTCCATTTTCCCGCTCGGGAGCCCCCGCGATGCTGCGTATCAGCCAAGAAGCTCTGACATTCGACGACATTCTCCTAGTGCCCGGTTATTCCGAGGTGCTTCCTAACGAAGTCAGTCTCAAGACCCGCCTAACCCGTGGCATCGAGCTGAATATTCCTCTGGTTTCCGCTGCCATGGACACCGTCACTGAAGCCCGTTTGGCAATCGCCATGGCTCAGGAAGGCGGCATCGGCATCATCCACAAGAACATGACCATCGAGCAGCAAGCTGCCGAAGTTCGCAAGGTCAAGCGTTACGAAGCCGGTGTGGTCAAGGACCCGATCACCATCGAGGCCGATGCCACCGTTCGTGACCTGTTCGACCTGACCCGCCTGCACAACATCTCCGGCGTTCCGGTGCTGCACGATGGCGACCTGGTCGGCATCGTCACTTCCCGTGACGTGCGTTTCGAGAACCGCCTTGAAGTCACCGTCCGTGAAGTGATGACGCCTAAAGAGCGCCTCGTTACTGTCAAGGAAGGCGCCGACAAGAACGATGTGCGCGAGCTGCTGCACAAGCACCGCATCGAACGCGTACTGATCGTCGACGACAAATTCGCCCTCAAGGGCATGATGACCGTCAACGACATCGAAAAAGCCAAGGCTTACCCGCTGGCCAGCAAGGACGATCAAGGTCGTCTGCGCGTAGGCGCTGCGGTCGGTACCGGCAAAGACACCGGTGACCGTGTAGCGGCCCTGGTGGCTGCCGGTGTTGACGTGGTGGTGGTCGACACTGCCCACGGTCACTCCAAAGGCGTGATCGACCGCGTTCGCTGGGTCAAACAGAATTTCCCTGACGTGCAAGTGATCGGCGGCAACATTGCCACCGGCGCTGCCGCCAAGGCCCTGGCCGAAGCCGGTGCTGATGCGGTCAAGGTCGGTATCGGCCCTGGCTCGATCTGCACTACCCGTATCGTTGCAGGTGTAGGTGTGCCGCAAATCAGCGCCATCGCCAACGTCGCCGCGGCCCTTGAAGGCACTGGCGTACCGTTGATCGCCGACGGCGGCATCCGTTTCTCCGGTGACCTGTCCAAGGCCATCGTCGCCGGTGCTTCCTGCGTGATGATGGGCTCGATGTTCGCCGGTACTGAAGAAGCGCCGGGCGAGATCGAACTGTTCCAGGGTCGTTCGTACAAGGCTTACCGCGGCATGGGCTCCCTGGGCGCCATGTCCCAGGCTCAAGGCTCTTCCGACCGCTACTTCCAGGACTCCTCCGCGGGCGCCGAGAAGCTGGTACCGGAAGGCATTGAAGGGCGTGTTCCGTACAAGGGCACCCTGAGCGCCATCATCCATCAACTGATGGGCGGCCTGCGTTCCTCGATGGGCTACACCGGCAGCGCCGACATCGAAGAAATGCGCACCAAGCCTGAGTTCGTGCGGATCACCGGTGCCGGCATGGCCGAGTCCCACGTCCACGACGTACAGATCACCAAGGAAGCGCCAAACTACCGCGTAGGTTGATGCTTCCAGCAAATAGTTAAGTAACCGGGGCTGTCTTATTCAGCCCCGAGTTGTTTCTGATTCATTAGACGAGACTGATCTCATGGCCCTCGACATTCACGCCCACCGCATCCTGATCCTCGACTTCGGTTCCCAGTACACTCAGCTGATCGCCCGCCGCGTGCGTGAAATCGGCGTGTACTGCGAACTGCATCCGTTCGACATGGACGACGAAGCGATTCGCGAATTCGCTCCAAAAGGCGTCATTCTCGCCGGCGGCCCCGAGTCCGTGCACGAAGCCAACAGCCCGCGTTGCCCGCAGGCGGTGTTTGACCTGGGCGTGCCGGTCTTCGGTATCTGCTACGGCATGCAGACCATGGCCGAGCAACTGGGCGGCAAGGTTGAAGGTTCCGAGCTGCGTGAGTTCGGTTACGCCCGTGTCGACGTGGTCGGCAAGAGCCGCCTGCTGGACGGCATCGAAGACCACATCGACGCCGACGGCCTGTTTGGCCTCGACGTATGGATGAGCCACGGTGACAAGGTCACCCGGATGCCGGAAGACTTCCACATCCTGGCCAGCACCCCGAGCTGCCCGATTGCCGGCATGTTCAACGACGAGCGCGGCTACTACGGCGTGCAGTTCCACCCGGAAGTGACCCACACCAAGCAAGGCGGTCGCATCCTGTCGCGCTTCATCCTCGACATCTGCCAGTGCGAAGCCCTGTGGACCCCGTCGAAGATCGCTGAAGACGCCATCGCCAACGTACGTGCCCAGGTCGGCACCGACAACGTCCTGCTGGGCCTGTCCGGCGGCGTTGACTCCTCCGTGGTTGCGGCGCTGCTGCACAAGGCCATCGGCGACCAACTGACCTGCGTCTTCGTCGACAACGGCCTGCTGCGCCTGCACGAAGGCGAGCAAGTGATGGCCATGTTCGCCGAGAACATGGGCGTCAAGGTGATCCGCGCCAACGCTGAAGATCAGTTCCTGAACAACCTGGCCGGCGAGTCCGACCCGGAGAAGAAGCGCAAGATCATCGGTCGCACCTTCATCGACGTATTCGATGCCCAGTCCAACAAACTGGACAACATCAAGTACCTCGCCCAGGGCACCATCTACCCGGACGTGATCGAATCGGCCGGCGCCAAGAGCGGCAAGGCCCACGTGATCAAGTCCCACCACAACGTGGGCGGCCTGCCTGAGGAAATGAACCTCAAGCTGGTAGAACCACTGCGCGAACTGTTCAAGGACGAAGTCCGTCGTCTGGGCCTCGAACTCGGCCTGCCGTACGACATGGTCTACCGCCACCCATTCCCGGGCCCGGGCCTGGGCGTGCGGATCCTCGGTGAAGTGAAGAAGGAATACGCCGACCTGCTGCGTCGCGCCGACCACATCTTCATCGAAGAACTGCGCAAGGCCGACTGGTATCACAAGGTCAGCCAGGCATTCGTGGTGTTCCAGCCGGTGAAATCGGTTGGCGTGGTCGGCGATGGCCGTCGTTACGCCTGGGTTGTTGCCCTGCGTGCGGTGGAAACCATCGACTTCATGACCGCCCGTTGGGCACACCTGCCGTACGAACTGCTGGAGACTGTCAGCGGTCGTATCATCAATGAGATCGAAGGTATTTCGCGCGTGACTTATGACGTGTCGAGCAAGCCGCCGGCGACCATTGAGTGGGAATGATCCTGCCGTAGCAGGTGAGCGCTGAATAACAAAACCCCGGCCTGGTGCCGGGGTTTTGTGTTTCTGGCGTTTGTCTACCGCCGCGCAATATCCGAAAAGTAAAACTTATCCAGCGTATGCCGCGACTCGGTGTACTCGAACTGCCGTCCATCCTGCAAAAACGTCTGGTTGCTCACCACGATCACATGGCTCTGACCTTCGAGGTCCAGGTGTGTCTGATCGTCCTTTCCCCGCGGCAGCGCTTCGATAGTGCGCTGGGCATAGCTGATCTGCAGCTGCAAGGTCTGTTCGATAAACGCATAGATCGACTGCTCGGCAATCTCCCGATCCAGCCCCGGTATCAGGTCGGCGACGAAGTGGTTGATGTCGAGGATCACCCGTTTGCCGTCGATCCGCCGCACCCGTTTGACCCGGGTGATCAGGCTGCCAGGTTCGGCCTCAATGTGCTGCATCAACGGGCCTTCCAGCGGGAACTGGCTGAACTCCACCACTTCGGTACTGACGTCGTCGCCGAGGGCGGCATGGGTCTCGCGAAAGCTGACGATACCGCCGAGCTGGAACTCGATGGGGTTGGGTGACAGCACAAAGGTGCCCTTGCCGTGGATCTTTTGCGCGAAGCCGCGCTCCTGCAATTGCTCGATCGCCCGGCGTACCGTGCCACGGCTGGCCTGGTAGGCGTCCATCAATTCGGTTTCGGAGGGCAGGCGCGTGCCGCGTTGCAGGCGTTCGGTGGTGATGCTGGCAAGCAGATCGGTATAGATCTGGTTGTATTTACTCATGGGGAAGGGCTCTGTGCCGCGTTGGCGTTCAAGGCAGGAACCTTAGTGGCAGCGATGGGGTTTGTCCATGCAACCCATTGTAGAACTCGGAAATTTCTGACTCAAAAAACAGAAAATTAATCATTTTCAAACTCGTACATACGAGTTATTGCTTTAACTCGTACAGACGAGTACTTTTGGCTTCGGCGTGCTGCCTATGACCGCCCAATAAAAAAAACCAGAGTGGATACCAAGCATGAGCCACGACTATCCGAATATTGCCCGCGAGATTCTCAAGAACCTTGGCGGCAGCGACAACCTTGAGCAAGCTGCCCACTGCGTGACCCGCTTGCGCCTGGCCCTCAAGGACCCGAGCCTGGCCAACAGCAGCGAGCTGAACCAGGTCGACCTGGTCAAGGGTTCGTTCTTCACCGGCGGCCTGTTCCAGATCGTGATCGGCCCCGGCGAAGTGGAAAAGGTCTACGCCGCCCTGCGCGAGCAAACGGGCCTCGCCGCGTCGACCATCGCGGACGTGAAACAGAAAAGCGCCGACAAGATAAACCCGATGCAACGCCTGGTGCGGGTGTTCTCCGACGTGTTCATGCCGATTTTGCCGGCGCTGATCATTGCCGGTTTGCTCATGGGGGTGAACAACCTGATGGGCGCCAAGGGCATGTTCATCGCGGACAAGACCTTGCTCGACGCCTATCCGAACCTGGATGGCCTGTGGAGCCTGATCAACCTGATGGCCAACACCTCGTTCGTGTTCCTGCCGGCACTGGTGGGCTGGTCGGCGGCCAAGCGCTTTGGTGGCAGTGAAATCCTCGGCATTGTCCTCGGCCTGATGCTGGTGCACCCCGATCTGCTCAACGCCTGGAACTACGGCAAGGCGGTCGCCGGCCTCGACGGCCAGAGCCTGCCGTACTTCGATATTTTCGGCTGGTTCAAGATCGAGAAGGTCGGCTACCAGGGCCAGATCCTGCCGATCCTGCTGGCCGCCTACGTGATGAGCGTGATTGAGAAATGGCTGCGGGCACGGGTGCCGAATGCCATTCAATTGCTGGTGGTGCCGATCACTACCATCGTCGTCACCGGCGTACTGGCGCTGGCGATCATCGGCCCGGTGACCCGCCACCTCGGCATCCTGATCACTGAAGGTGTGGTCACCCTGTTTGACCTGGCGCCGATGGTCGGCGGCGCAATCTTCGGCCTGCTGTATGCACCGCTGGTGATCACCGGCATGCACCACATGTTCCTCGCCGTGGACCTGCAACTGATCTCCACCCAGGGCGGCACCTTTATCTGGCCGATGATCGTCATGTCCAACCTGGCCCAGGGCAGCGCGGCGCTCGGCGTGTTCTACATGAGCCGCAATGCGCGGGACAAGAGCATGGCGTCCACCTCGGCGATTTCCGCCTACTTCGGCATCACCGAGCCGGCGATGTTCGGCGTCAACCTGCGCTTCAAGTTTCCGTTCTACGCGGCGCTGACCGGCTCGGCGCTGGGCAGTATTTTCCTCTCGCTGAACAAGGTGCAGGCCTCGGCAATTGGCGTGGGTGGCTTGCCCGGGTTCATCTCGATCATCCCGCAGTACATCCCAAGTTTTGTCATCGGCATGGTCGTCGCGATTGTCGTGCCGTTTGTTTTGACCTGTGTGTTGAGCATGAAAATTGTCCGGCCCGGATACCGGGTCGCCTGATCTACCGCTATCGCAGGCAAGCCAGCTCCCACAGTTGATCGCATTTCCAGATTGAAGGAACCCGTCATGCAAAACTGGCAACATTCGGTGATCTACCAGATCTACCCCAAAAGCTTCCACAGCCACGCGGGTAACGCCACCGGTGACCTGCTGGGCATCGTGGACAAGCTCGATTACCTGAAGTGGCTGGGCGTCGACTGCCTGTGGATCACCCCGTTCCTGCGTTCGCCCCAGCGCGACAACGGCTACGACATCAGTGACTACTACGCCATCGACCCGAGCTACGGGACCATGGCCGATTGCGACTTGCTGATCAGCGAAGCCGCCAAGCGCGGCATCACGCTGATGCTCGACATCGTGGTCAACCACACTTCCATCGAACACGAGTGGTTCCAGCAGGCCCGCAGCAGCCTCGACAACCCGTACCGCGACTTCTACATCTGGCGCGACCAGCCGAACAACTGGGAATCCAAGTTCGGCGGCTCGGCCTGGGAATACGAGGCGCAGACCGGCCAGTACTTCCTGCACCTGTTCGACCACACCCAGGCCGACCTGAACTGGGACAACCCCAAGGTGCGCGCCGAAGTGTTCAAGCTGATGCGCTTCTGGCGCGACAAGGGCGTGGGCGGTTTCCGCCTGGACGTGATCAACCTGATCTCCAAGCCGGCGGATTTTCCGGAAGACAACAGCGACGGTCGGCGCTTCTACACCGACGGCCCGAACGTGCATGAATACCTGAAGGAAATGCACCGCGAAGTGTTCGAGGGGCATGACCTGATCAACGTCGGCGAGATGTCGTCCACCAGCCTTGAGCACTGCATTCGTTATTCGAATCCACAGTCGAAAGAGCTGTCGATGACCTTCAACTTTCACCACTTGAAAGTCGATTATCCGAACCTGCAGAAGTGGGTCGCGGCCGACTTCGACTTCCTGCAACTCAAGCAGATTCTGTCCGACTGGCAACTCGGCATGCAGGCCGGTGGCGGCTGGAATGCGCTGTTCTGGTGTAACCACGACCAGCCGCGGGTGGTCTCGCGTTTTGGTGACGACGGCGAGCACCGCGTGGTCTCGGCGAAGATGCTCGCCACTGCGCTGCACTTCCTCCAGGGCACGCCTTTCGTGTACCAGGGTGAAGAGTTGGGCATGACCAATCCGGGCTTCGACACCATCGACCAATACCGGGATGTCGAGACGCTGAACATCTATCGGCTCAAGCGTGAGGCCGGTGAGTCCGAGGCATCGAGCATGGCGGCGATCATGCAGAAGTCCCGCGATAACAGCCGCACACCGATGCAATGGAATGCCGAGCAAAACGCTGGCTTCAGTCGCGGCGAACCGTGGATCGGCATCCCGGCCAACGCCGCGCAGATCAACGTGCAAAGCGAGCTGGATGACCCGCAATCGGTACTGCATCACTACCGTGCGCTGATCAAGCTGCGTCGGCATGAGCCGCTGATTCAGGAAGGCGTTTACCGCCAACTGCTGCCACAGCACACCCAGGTCTGGGCGTACCTGCGCGAAGGCCACGGCGAACGCCTGCTGGTGCTGAACAACTTCTACGGCACGCCCTGCCAGATCGAACTGCCCGATGGCCTGCTGACGGCGGCGAGTGAGCAACGCCTGCTGATCAGCAACTACGACGACTGCCCACAGCGCTCGAGCCAGGTCTCGCTGCGCCCGTATGAGTCGTTTGTGTTGCATCTCAAGGACTGAGACCCGCTTTACCCCCGGCGTGGGAGAGCCGGGGCGCTTTAAAAAACATAATAAAAATATCGGAGTGCTTCATGAAAACAACAATAAAGCTGGGCCTCGTTGCATCCTGCCTGACCTTGCCGATGGCAGCCCAGGCGTTGGAATTTGCCGGCTACTTGCGTAGCGGTGCGGGGACTTCAACCGGCAGTGGCAAGCAGCAGTGCTTCCAGTTGCCGGGTGCACAATCCAAATACCGCCTGGGCAACGAGTGCGAGCAGTACGCCGAACTCGAATTGCGCCAGGACCTGCTGACCCTCGACGACGGCTCGGTGTTCAGCGTCGACGCCATGGCTTCGCTGTACAACAAGTACGACCGGGCGCTGAAGTTCCAGGGCGAAGACAACGGCTCGGCACGCATGCCGCAGATGTATGCGCAGTGGTCGAACATCCCCAGCCTCAACGGCGGTTCGCTGTGGGCCGGCCGGCGCTACTACAAACGAAATGACATCCATATCTCCGACTTCTACTACTGGAACCAGAGCGCCACGGGCGGCGGTATCGAGGACGTGAAAATCGGCGACCTGAAATACAGCTACGCGCTTTCCCGCAAGGACAACCTGTACCAGAAGGAATACGCCACCCGTCACGACTTCAACGTGGCCGGCTTCAAGACCAATCCCGGCGGCGAGCTGGAACTGGGCTTGAGCTACATCGAAAAAGCCGGTGGCCGTGACACCAACAGCGGCTGGGCCATTACCGCCCAGCATGTGCAGAAACCCTTCCTCGGCGGGCGCAACAAATTTGCCCTGCAGTACGGCGAAGGCCCCGGCACCGGCCTCGGCTACACCGGCGATACCTTCCTCGATAAAAGCAGCAAGAGCTACCGCGCAGTGGAGTTCTTCGACTGGCAAGTGACGCCACGGTTTGGCGGGCAGATCGAGGCCGTGTACCAGAAAGATATTCGCCCGGGCAACCAGGATCAGACCTGGATGTCGCTGGGCGTGCGCCCGGCCTATGCGATTTCCGAACAGTTCAAGCTGGTCACCGAACTCGGTCATGATCAGGTCGAGGCTACCGGTGGCACGCGCAAGCTGAGCAAATTTACGTTCGCCCCGACCTGGTCGCCCAAAGGCCCGGATTTCTGGGCACGACCGGAAGTGCGCTTGTATTACACCTACGCGACCTGGAACGAAGCGGCCAAGCGTGCGGCCAATGAACTGGCGGCAGGTTCGGCGTTGTCCGACACCGGCAGTTATGGCACGGCGTTGCATGGCTCCAACTTTGGTGTGCAGGTTGAGTACTGGTGGAAATAAAGCCGTCGATGCCCAATGATTTTTACAGAACCAAACAGCAGGTGAAGTCATGACCACAACCCAATCCCTGGAATTGCTGGCGCCATTGTCCGGGGTGCTGCTCGCCCTGGACCAGGTGCCTGATCCGGTGTTCTCCAGTCGCCTGATCGGCGATGGCCTGTGCATCGATCCGACCTCGCAGACCCTCTGCGCGCCACTGGCCGGGGTGATCAGCAATATCCAGGACAGTGGTCATGCGGTGAGCATCACCGATGACAACGGCGTCCAGGTGCTGATGCACATCGGCCTGGACACCGTGAACCTGGCGGGCAAGGGTTTCACCCGATTGGTCGAGGAAGGCCAGCGGGTGGAAGCCGGGCAACCGCTGATTGAATTCGATGCCGACTACGTGGCGCTCAATGCCCGTAGTTTGCTGACCCTGATGCTGGTGGTCAGTGGCGAGCCCTTCAAGCTGCTGACGCCCGAGCAGGGCCTGGTAGACGTGGGGCAGCCACTGCTGCGAGTCACGCCGCAAGCCGTTGCCGACGAGGTGAAAGACGAGGAGGGTGACGCCCTGTTCTCCAGGCCACTGACCTTGCCCAACGCCAACGGCCTGCATGCGCGCCCGGCGGCGGTGCTGGCGCAGGCGGCCAAAGGCTTCAAGGCGAGTATTTACCTGCACAAGCAAACCGAGAGCGCCAACGCCAAGTCGCTGGTACGGATCATGGCATTGCAGACGGTGCAGGGTGACACCTTGCAAGTCAGCGCGGCCGGCGAGGATGCCGAAGCGGCGATCCAGGCGCTGGTGACCTTGCTGGCCGAAGGCTGCGGTGAAACCGTCGCGGCTCCTCAACCTGGCGCTGCACCCGTGGCGCCTGATTCATCGGCGACCTTGCTGCGCGGCGTGTGCGCCTCGCCCGGTTCGGCGTTTGGCCAGGTGGTGCAGGTCAAGGAGCCGGCACTGACGTTCGTAGAGACCGGCAAAGGTGAAGCGCTGGAACGTGCGGCCCTGACCCATGCCCTGAACAACGCCAATCAGGCGCTGCAAGCCCTGCAGGAAAAGGCCGTCGGCACTGCCCAGTCCGAGATCTTCCGCGCCCATCAGGAGTTGTTGGACGATCCGGCCCTGCTGGAACAAACCCGCGACCTGCTGGACCAGGGCAAGAGCGCGGCCTTCGCCTGGAACAGCGCCACCGAGGCCACCGCCACGCTCTTCCAGGGCCTGGGCAACGCCTTGCTTGCCGAGCGCGCTGCCGACCTGGCAGACGTTGGCCAGCGGGTGCTGAAATTGATCCTCGGGGTTCAGGACAGCGCCTGGGATTTGCCGGAGCAGGCAATCCTGATTGCCGAACAACTGACTCCCTCGCAAACCGCCAGCCTCGACACGCGCAAGGTGCTGGGTTTTGTGACGGTGGGCGGCGGCGCTACCAGCCACGTCGCCATTCTCGCCCGCGCCCTTGGCTTGCCGGCCATCTGCGGGGTGCCGGCGCAGGTGCTGGAACTGGCCAACGGCAAGCAAGTGCTGCTGGATGCCGACAAGGGCGAGTTGCACCTGGACCCGGACCTGGCCGAGATCGAACACTTGCAAGCCAGCCGCCAACAACAAGTGCTGCGCCGCCAGCGGGAAGTGGAGCAGGCGTCGTTGCCCGCTACGACCCGCGACGGTCATCACGTCGAAGTGACGGCCAACGTCGCATCGTTGCAGGAGGTGGAGCAGGCATTGTCCCTGGGGGGCGAAGGCGTTGGTTTGCTGCGTTCCGAGTTCCTCTACCTGGACCGCAACCGCGCGCCGAGCCCCGAGGAGCAGGCGGGCACCTACAGCGCCATCGCCCGTGCATTGGGCCCGCAGCGCAATCTGGTGGTGCGCACCCTCGACGTTGGTGGCGACAAGCCGTTGGCCTATGTGCCGATGGACAGCGAGACCAACCCGTTCCTTGGCCTGCGTGGGATTCGCCTGTGCCTGGAGCGCCCGGAACTGTTGCGTGAACAATTCCGTGCAATTCTCGCCAGTGCCGGTTTCGCCCGTTTGCACATCATGTTGCCGATGGTCAGCCTGCTCTCGGAGCTGCGCCTGGCGCGGCAGATTCTTGAAGAGGAAGCGCTGGCCCTGGGGCTGACGGAACTGCCGAAGCTGGGAATCATGATCGAAGTGCCATCGGCGGCATTGATGGCCGATCTGTTTGCGCCGGAGGTGGATTTCTTCTCCATCGGCACCAACGACCTGACCCAATACACCCTGGCCATGGACCGCGATCACCCGCGCCTCGCCAGCCAGGCCGACAGCTTTCACCCGGCGGTGCTGCGGCTGATCGCCGCCACCGTCAAGGCGGCCCATGCCCATGGCAAGTGGGTCGGCGTGTGTGGGGCGTTGGCGTCTGAAGCGCTGGCGGTGCCGGTGCTGATCGGGCTGGGGGTGGATGAGTTGTCGGTCAGCGTGCCGCTGATCCCGACCATCAAGGCTACCGTGCGCGAGCTGGACCTGGCGGACTGCCAATCCATCGCCCGCCAGGTGCTGGGCCTGGAAGAAGCGGCGCAGGTTCGCGAGGCGTTGCGCCTGTACCACGCGGCTACCGTTGAAACCTCATTGGTTGTGGAGAACTGACATGTTCGAGAAATTTCAGCGGGCGTTCTGGAAGGCCCTGACGCCGGATCTGGTGCTTGAAACGCCGCAGGCAGCTCCAGTGAGCGAAACACTGTTGGCCCCGGCAGTGCTGAATGCGCTGGGCGGCGCGGAGAATCTCAAGTCGCAGCAGCGGGTAGCACTGACCCGGGTGCGGGTGCAGTTGCAGGATGCGGGGCGGTTGGATGCGCAGGCGCTCAAGGCGGCAGGCGTGCCGGGCGTGATGGTGTTGGCGGGTGGGGTGGTGCACCTGCTTACCGGCCTGAACACCGCTCTATAAGACGACGAAGATCAAATGTGGGAGCGAGCAAGCCCGCTCCCACATTGGTTTTGTGGTGTTTGGAGAATCGGGGGATTACAGCTGCGGGGTTTCTTCCGTCGGCTTGGTCTTGTCCACACCCGGCACATGCAGGTTGCCTTCGACCACTTGGTTGCCTTCCAGCTGCGGCTGCGTCACCCACGTCAGAATGTCGTAGTAACGCCGGATGTTCGCCACAAAATGCACGGGCTCACCGCCACGGGCATAGCCATACCGCGTCTTGCTGTACCACTGCTTCTGCGACAGGCGCGGCAGCATCTTCTTCACGTCCAGCCACTTGTTCGGGTTCAGGCCTTCTTTTTCGGCCAGCTTGCGCGCGTCGTCCAAATGCCCGGTGCCGACGTTGTACGCCGCCAGGGCAAACCAGGTGCGGTCCGGCTCGGCAATCTTGTCGTCCAGCTCATCCTTGATCTTGGCCAGGTACTTGGCGCCGCCCATGATGCTCTGCTTGGCGTCCAGGCGGTTGGACACGCCCATGGCCTGCGCCGTGTTCTGGGTCAGCATCATCAGGCCGCGCACGCCGGTCTTGGAGGTCACCGCCGGCTGCCAGAGTGATTCCTGGTAGCCGATGGCCGCCAGCAGGCGCCAGTCGACCTTTTCTTCCTTGGCATAGGCCCGGAAGTGTTTCTCGTATTTGGGCAGGCGCTGCTGCAGATGCTGGGCGAAGGTGTAGGCGCCCATGTAGCCGAGTACATCGACGTGCCCGTAATAGCGATCTTTCAGGCGTTGCAGCGTGCCGTTCTTTTCCACCTTGTCGAGGTAGTTGTTGACCTCGTTGAGCAGGCTGTTGTCTTCACCGGCGGCAACCGCCCAGGCTTGATGGCTGGCGTCACCGAGGTCAAAGGCCACCCGCACGTTGGGGAAGTACACCTGGTTCATCGCCACTTCGTTGGAGTCCACCAGCGTCAGGTCGATCTGGCCCTCATCCACCATGCGCAGCAGGTCGACCACCTCAACGGCGTCGGACTCTTCGTATTCAATCCCGGGAAACTGTTTTTTCAGCTGCGCCAGTTGCTCGGCGTGGGTGCTGCCCTTGAGCACCATGATCTTCTTGCCCACCAGGTCTGCCGCGGTGGTCGGCCGGGACTGGCCGTTGCGGTAGATGATCTGCGGGGTGACTTCCAGATAAGGGTGGGAGAAACGCACTTGCTGGCGACGCTGCTCACTGCTGACCAGGCCGGCGGCGGCCAGTACCGGGCCGTTGGGTTTGCCGATCTGCGAGAACAGGTCATCCAGGTTGTCGGCCGCCTCGATCTCGAGCTTTACCCCTAACTCGTCGGCAAAACGTTTCACCAGTTCGTATTCGAAGCCGGTTTCGCCGTTACGGTCCTGGAAATAAGTGGCCGGACTGTTTCGGGTGACCACCCGCAATACGCCATCCTCCTTGATTCGCTCGAGCGTGTTGGGTTTATCCACACACGCACTGAGCAGCAGGAAGAGTCCGGTAACGAAGAGCCATTTGGCGCATCGCGGGCGTAAAGCAGTAGGGGAGAACATCTGCGCAGTATACGCAAAGGACCCTCGGCGCCATATCTCGACAGCGGGGCGCTTGTCTGCTAGCGCCCGTAAACCTTGGCTGCAGCCCGCAGAAACGGGGCTTGGCAGCCGATTGTGACGGTTAAAATAACTGCTCGGAATAGCCTGTATGGCCATATGATATCGTGCGATTTATGCCAACTGACGTCCGGCTGCGGCCACTGGTGCCGTTTCGGGTGCCGTTGGCGACGGTTTACGCTAGAATGCACGGCCTCAAAGCACACCCCCTTCCCGAGGCTGTCCCGAAGATGTTGATCCTGCGCGGCGCTCCTGCCCTTTCTGCCTTTCGCCACAGCAAACTCCTTGAGCAACTGAGCCAGAAGGTACCTTCTGTCAGTGGCTTGTATGCTGAATTTGCTCACTTCGCCGACGTTACTGGCGTTTTGACCGCCGACGAACAGCAAGTGCTGGCGCGCCTTCTGAAGTACGGTCCCAGCGTTCCAGTTCAAGAGCCTGCGGGCCGCTTGTTCCTGGTTCTGCCACGGTTCGGCACCATCTCGCCCTGGTCGAGCAAGGCCAGCGACATCGCCCGCAACTGCGGCCTGGAAAAAATCCAGCGCCTGGAACGCGGGATTGCCTTCTATGTAGCAGGCCAGTTCAGCGAGGCCGAGGCCGAGCTGATCGCCAGCAGCCTGCACGACCGCATGACCCAGATCATCGTCAGCCAGCTGGAACAGGCCGCCGGTCTGTTCAGCCACGCCGAACCCAAGCCGCTGACCGCGATTGACGTGCTCGGTGGTGGCCGTGCCGCCCTGGAAACCGCCAACACCGAGCTGGGCCTGGCCCTGGCCGAAGACGAAATTGACTACCTGGTCAACGCCTTCATCGGCCTGAAGCGCAACCCCCACGACATCGAACTGATGATGTTCGCCCAGGCGAACTCCGAGCACTGCCGCCACAAGATCTTCAACGCCAGTTGGGACATCGACGGCCAGAGCCAGGAAAAAAGCCTGTTCGGCATGATCAAGAACACCTACGTGATGCACAGCGAAGGCGTTCTGTCGGCTTATAAGGACAATGCCTCGGTCATCGTCGGCTCTGTCGCCGGCCGTTTCTTCCCGGACCCTGAAACCCGCCAGTACGGCGCGGTGCAGGAGCCGGTGCATATCCTGATGAAAGTCGAGACCCACAACCACCCGACCGCGATTGCCCCGTTCCCGGGCGCAGCCACCGGTTCCGGCGGCGAGATTCGCGACGAAGGTGCAACCGGTCGTGGCGCCAAGCCAAAGGCTGGCCTCACCGGCTTCACCGTGTCCAACCTGCAGATCCCGGGCTTCGAACAGCCGTGGGAAGTGCCGTACGGCAAGCCTGAGCGCATCGTCACTGCGCTGGACATCATGATCGAAGGCCCGCTGGGCGGCGCCGCGTTCAACAACGAATTCGGGCGTCCGGCCCTGACCGGTTACTTCCGTACTTTCGAGCAATCCATCACCACCCCGCGTGGCGATGAAGTGCGCGGTTACCACAAGCCAATCATGTTGGCCGGCGGCATGGGCAACATCCGCGCCGAACACGTACAGAAAGGCGAGATTCTGGTCGGCTCCAAGCTGATCGTCCTCGGTGGCCCGGCGATGCTGATCGGCCTGGGTGGCGGCGCCGCTTCCTCCATGGCCACCGGCACCAGCTCGGCCGACCTGGACTTCGCTTCCGTACAGCGTGAAAACCCTGAGATGGAACGCCGTTGCCAGGAAGTCATCGACCGTTGCTGGCAACTGGGTGACAAAAACCCCATCAGCTTCATCCACGACGTTGGCGCAGGTGGTTTGTCCAACGCCTTCCCGGAACTGGTCAACGATGGCGACCGTGGCGGCCGTTTCGAACTGCGCAACATTCCAAACGACGAGCCGGGCATGGCCCCGCACGAAATCTGGAGCAACGAATCCCAGGAACGCTACGTGTTGGCGGTAGGTCCTGCAGACTTCGAACGCTTCCAGGCGATTTGCGAGCGCGAGCGCTGCCCGTTTGCGGTAGTCGGCGAAGCCACTGCCGAGCCGCAACTGACGGTCACCGACAGCCACTTCGGCAACAGCCCGGTGGACATGCCGCTGGAAGTGCTGCTGGGCAAAGCCCCGCGCATGCACCGTTCGGCCGTGCGTGAAAACGAACTGGGCGACGATTTCGACCCGTCGACCCTGGCCATCGCCGACTGCGTGGAGCGCGTCCTGCACCACCCGGCCGTTGCCAGCAAAAGCTTCCTGATCACCATCGGCGACCGCACCATCACCGGTCTGGTTGCCCGTGATCAAATGGTCGGCCCGTGGCAGGTCCCGGTGGCTGACGTTGCCGTCACCGCCACCAGCTTCGACGTGTACACCGGTGAAGCCATGGCCATGGGCGAGCGTACTCCGCTGGCGCTGCTGGACGCTCCGGCGTCGGGCCGCATGGCCATCGGCGAAACCCTGACCAACATCGCAGCGTCGCGTATTGCCAAGATCTCCGACATCAAGCTGTCGGCCAACTGGATGTCCGCTGCCGGTCACCCGGGTGAAGATGCGCGTCTGTACGACACCGTGAAAGCGGTCGGCATGGAGCTGTGCCCTGAGCTGGGCATCACCATTCCGGTGGGCAAGGACTCCATGTCCATGGCCACCCGCTGGAACGATGAAGGCGTGGACAAGAGCGTCACCTCGCCGCTGTCGCTGATCGTTACCGGCTTTGCGCCAGTCACCGACATTCGCCAGACCCTGACCCCGCAACTGCGCATGGACAAGGGCACCACCGACCTGATCCTGATCGACCTCGGTCGCGGCCAGAACCGCATGGGCGCCTCGATCCTTGCCCAGGTGCACGGCAAGCTCGGCAAGCAGGCCCCGGACGTCGACGACGCCGAAGACCTGAAAGCTTTCTTCGCCGTGATCCAGGGCCTGAACGCCGACGGCCACCTGCTGGCTTACCACGACCGTTCCGACGGTGGTTTGCTGACCAGCGCCGTGGAAATGGCCTTCGCCGGTCACTGCGGCCTGAGCCTGAACCTCGATGGCCTGGCAGAAACTTCCGCCGACATCGCAGCAATCCTGTTCAACGAAGAGCTGGGCGCCGTGATCCAGGTTCGCCAGGACGCAACCCCGGACGTACTCGCACAGTTCAGCGCCGCTGGCCTGGGCGACTGCGTGGCCGTGATTGGCCAGCCGATCAACAACGGTGAAATCAACATCGTCTTCAACGGCGAAACCGTGTTTGAAGGCCAGCGCCGCCTGCTGCAACGCCAGTGGGCCGAGACCAGCTACCAGATCCAGCGCCTGCGCGACAACGCCGACTGCGCCGAGCAGGAATTCGACGTGATCCTGGAAGAAGACAACCCGGGCCTGAGCACCAAGCTCAGCTTCGACGTCAACCAGGACATCGCCGCGCCTTACATCAAGAAAGGCATCCGCCCACAAGTGGCCGTACTGCGTGAGCAGGGCGTCAACGGCCAGGTGGAAATGGCGGCGGCGTTCGACCGTGCCGGTTTCAATGCGATCGACGTGCACATGAGCGACATCCTCGCCGGTCGCGTCGACCTCAATGAGTTCAAAGGTCTGGTTGCCTGCGGTGGTTTCTCCTACGGCGACGTACTGGGTGCCGGTGAAGGCTGGGCCAAGTCGGCCCTGTTCAACAGCCGTGCCCGTGACGCGTTCCAGGGCTTCTTCGAGCGTAATGACAGCTTCACCCTGGGTGTGTGCAACGGTTGCCAGATGATGTCCAACCTCAGCGAACTGATCCCGGGCAGCGAGTTCTGGCCGCACTTTGTGCGTAACCGTTCCGAGCAGTTCGAAGCGCGGGTTGCGATGGTCCAGGTACAGGAATCCAACTCGATCTTCCTGCAGGGCATGGCCGGTTCGCGCATGCCAATCGCCATCGCCCACGGTGAAGGCCATGCGGAATTCGCCAGCGAAGAAGCACTGCTGGAAGCCGACCTGTCCGGTACTGTGGCCCTGCGTTTTGTCGACAACCACGGCAAGGTCACCGAAGGCTACCCGGCCAACCCGAACGGCTCGCCGCGCGGGATCACCGGGCTGACCAGCCGCGACGGTCGCGTCACCATCATGATGCCGCACCCGGAGCGTGTGTTCCGCGCCGTGCAGAACTCGTGGCGCCCGGAAGAGTGGAACGAAGACGGCGCGTGGATGCGCATGTTCCGTAACGCTCGCGTCTGGGTGAACTAAGTCGGTGTACAAGCTCAGCTTCTTTGTGCCCGACAGCCACGTGGAGACGGTGAAAACCGC
Organism: Pseudomonas sp. C6002; assembly: GCF_013385805.1. Lineage (NCBI taxonomy): Bacteria > Pseudomonadati > Pseudomonadota > Gammaproteobacteria > Pseudomonadales > Pseudomonadaceae > Pseudomonas > Pseudomonas sp. C6002. Next base: position 168,700 of record NZ_JACAPH010000014.1, read on the forward strand.
CGTCTTCGCAGCCGGCGGCGGGCGCATCGGCAACTACGACAGCTGCGCCTGGCAGGTACTGGGCCAGGGCCAATTCCGCGCGATGGACGGCAGCCAACCGTTTATCGGGCAGGTGGGGCAGGTTGAAGTGGTTGAAGAATGGAAGGTTGAGTTGGTGGTGGCGGATGAGTTGATCGTGGCTGTAGTGGCTGCGTTGAAACTGAGCCATCCGTACGAGACACCGGCGTATGAGGTGTGGCAGTTGGCGGATTTTTGATTCGCTGGCTGCAAAACAAGAAATCCGCTGGGCCAGTTTGGTCAGCGGGTTTTTTGTTGCCTGTCACGGCCATTCGCGAGCAAGCCCGCTCCCACATTTGACCGCGTTGCCATGACGGGCACCGATCAAAATGTGGGAGCGGGCTTGCTCGCGAAGAGGCCCTGATGCTCAGCAAAGATTCAGGCTTTTACCCCAACCTCACGGCCACTGACCAACCGCTCCAACGCCTCACCCAACCCCGAAGCCTTGTCACCAATCAGCAAGTGCCAAATCCCACTCTCAAGCTGGCTCACACCCTGGCAACCCAGCGCCGTCAGTTGAGATTCCGACAACACCGAACCATCCCCCAACTCCACCCGCAGCCGCGTCATCGCCACCGCATCCAATTGCAAAACATTGGCCCGACCGCCCAGCGCACTCAGCCATTTCTCGGCCTCATGCACGTTCACCGGCGTGCTCTTCTCAACCGGTGCAGCAGCGACCGGAGTGACTCCAACATACGAAGGCATCGCCAACCGAATCTCATCGGCAATGCTGTCCGCCATCGGCCCGACCACCACCTGCAAACTCCCGCCATTACCCGGTCGAACCACGGCCATCGCACCCAGCGCCTTCAACTCGGCATCCACCGCCTTGTTGCGGTCCACCATGTCCAGCCGCAGACGCGTCGTGCAAGCACCCACACTCAGCAGATTCTCTGCACCACCCAGCGCCCGAATGTAAGCCCCGGCCCGTTGGTTATCGGTCATGGCCTCGGCCTGCGCGACCTGAATATCCTCACGCCCGGGCGTCTTCAAATTGAAGCGACGGATGCAGTAGTTGAACACGCTGTAGTAGATCACCGCATACGCCAGCCCAACCGGGAATACCAACCAGCCGTTGGTGGATTTACCCCAACCCAGCACCATGTCGATAAACCCACCGGAGAAGGTAAAGCCCAGGTGAATGTTGAGCATGTTGGTGATCGCCATCGACAACCCGGTCAGCAGCGCATGCACCAGGTACAGGAACGGCGCGAGGAACATGAAGGCGAATTCGATCGGCTCGGTGACCCCGGTCAGGAACGAGGTCAGCGCCATCGACAGGAAAATCCCGCCCATGATCTTGCGCCGCTCCGGCAGTGCATTGCGGTACATCGCCAGGCACGCCGCCGGCAGGCCGAACAGCATTACCGGGAACATGCCGGTCATGAACTGCCCACCTTTCGGGTCGCCGGCAAAATAGCGAGTCAGGTCGCCGGTCACTACCGCGCCGGTCGTCGGGTCGGTGAAGGTGCCGAACACAAACCACGCCATGTTGTTGAGGATATGGTGCAAGCCGGTGACGATCAGCAGGCGGTTGAACACGCCAAACACGAACGCACCAAAACTGCCGCTTTCCATCAGCAACACGCCGAAGCTGTTGATGCCTTGCTGCACGGGTGGCCAGATCAAACCAAAGATCACCCCCAGCGCCACTGCGGAGAACCCGGTGACGATCGGCACAAACCGTCGCCCACCAAAGAATGCGAGGTACTCCGGCAGCTTGATGTCCTTGAAGCGGTTATACAGGGCACCGGCCATCAAGCCGCTGGCGATGCCCGCGAGCATGCCCATGTTGATGCTGGCGTCCATCACCTTGAGGGTGGAGACCATCACCAGGTAACCGATGGCGCCTGCCAGGCCCGCCGTGCCGTTGTTGTCGCGGGCAAAACCCACGGCAATGCCGATGGCGAAGATCAGCGCCAGGTTGGCGAAGATCGCCTGCCCGGCGTCGTGCATCACCGCGATGTTCAGCAGGTCAGTGTCGCCCAGTCGCAGCAGGAGGCCGGCGATCGGCAGAATCGCGATCGGCAGCATCAGTGCACGGCCCAGGCGTTGCAGCCCTTCGATAAAATATTGGTACACGGCGTGTCTCCCTATTCTTGTTGTTTTCAGCTCAGCGGCCAGTGGTGTTGACAGGCTTGGCGAACGGCTTTGGCGCTGCTCAGGTTAAGCAGGCTTTGGCTCAGTTGCCGGCATTGGGCTGCGTCCAGGTGACGGACACGGTCCTTGATTTCTCCGATTTGCGGCGGGCTGACGGACAGCTCGCTGATGCCCAGGCCGATCAGCACCGGCGTGGCCAGCGGGTCGGACGCCAGCGCCCCGCACACACCGACCCAGCGCCCATGCTTGGCTGCGCCGATGCACGTCTGGGCGATCAGCCGCAACAGCGCCGGGTGCATGGCATCGACCCGGGCGGCGAGGCCGGCGTGGTCGCGGTCCATGGCGAGGGTGTACTGCGATAGGTCATTGGTGCCGATGGACAGAAAGTCCGCGTGCTCGGCCAGTTGTTCGGCCATCAGCGCCGCCGCGGGCACTTCGATCATCACCCCCAGTTCCGGGCGTTGGGTCAGTTCCAGCTCGGCGCACAGTTCATTGAGGCGCTGGCGAATGTGCAGCAGTTCGTCGACTTCGCTGACCATTGGCAGCAGGATGCGGCAGCGTTCCAGCGGGCTGACCTGGAGAAGGGCACGCAGTTGCTGGTCCAGCACCTCCGGACGCACTTGCGCCATGCGAATGCCCCGCAGGCCCAGCACCGGGTTGGTCTCGAACGGCAGCGGCAGGTAGTCGAGTTGCTTGTCGCCGCCGACGTCGATGGTGCGGATGATCACGGATTTGTCGCCCATGGCATCCAGCACGGCTTGGTAGGCCTGGCGCTGCTCCTGTTCATCGGGCGCAGTGCGGCGGTCGACGAACAGAAATTCTGTGCGCAGCAGGCCGACGCCATCGGCGCCATTCTCGAAGGCCAGTTGGGCTTCTACGCTGGAGGCGACATTCGCGGCCACTTCAATACGCACGCCATCCTGAGTGCTGGCGGTGCCTTGAGCCTGCGCGTGCTGCTGTTGGCGCCGCAGTTTCTGTGCATCGCGCAACTGGTGAACCTGGGCGTGGCGCGCATCATCCGGCGTCAGCTCCAGGCGGCCGTTGGCGGCATCCAGCACCACGCGCTGGCCTTGGGGCACATCAAGCAATTCAGTGCCCAGTGCAACCACGCACGGCAAGCCTTTACCCCGCGCCAGAATCGCCACATGAGACGTCGCGCCGCCTTCGGCCATGCAGATACCGGCGGCGTGTTGATTGCTCAGTTGCAGCAGATCCGATGGGGTCAGCTCATGGGCCGAGACGATAGCGCCGGCCGGCAAATCAAAATTCCAGGCCTCGCCCAGCAACGCCCGCAGCACGCGTTGCTGCAAGTCGCGCAGGTCGTTGGCGCGTTCGGCGAACAACGGTTTACCCAGTGCCAGCAGCACCGCGCATTGGGCCTGGATCGCATCACGCCAGGCGTGAGTGGCGGCGCTGCCCTGTTCGATGGCGGCGGTGGCGGCCTCCAGCAACGTAGGGTCTTCCAGCAGGGCCAGGTGGGCGGCGAAGATCTCTTCTTCCTCCACATCCTTGCGCTGACGGGCCTGGTCCAGGGTGTGGCGGATTTCGCTACGCACCTGTTCCAGGGCGCTGTCCAGGTGCTGCAATTGTTCATCCGGCACGTTGTTGCCCAGGTCCACCGGCAGCTCGATTCCGTTCAGGCGGAACAACGGGCCGCAGACCAACCCCGGCGCGGCACACACGCCTTGCAGTACTCCGGCTTCGGTATTCGCGCGGCGTGGGGCGACGGCCACTGGAGCGTGATGCGCTTCGCCAACTTCCACCGACAGCGCAGCGATCAGTGCTTGCAGCGCCGCTTCACAATCCTTGCCACGACAGGTGACCTGCACCTCGTCCTGCTCACCAATCCCCAGGCCCATCAAGCCGATCAGGCTGTCGCACGAAGCCGACTTGCCGGCGAAATGCAGCTGCGACTGGCTGCTGAATGCCTGTGCGGTCTTGCGGATCAAGGCAGCGGGGCGCGCGTGCAGGCCGCCACGATGGGTGATGCGAATAGTCGCGCTGGCTTCGGTGACCGACTCATCAATCACTTTCGCTGCACCGGCCAACCGTGCAACCACATGCAGCAGCGGCTCGCCGACCTTCACTGTTTTCAAGGTGATCGGCCGTAGCTCAAACAGCTCGTTGTTGGTCAGGATAATCAGGCTGACCAGGCTTTTGCACTGGCGCGCAATCAGGTCCAGGTCAAACTGCACCAGTGCCTGGCCCTTGCTGACCCGCGCACCTTGCTTGACCAGCAGCGCAAAGCCTTCGCCATTCAATTCCACCGTGTCGATGCCCACGTGCATCAGCAATTCAGCGCCGTTATCGGCGCGAATGGTCAGCGCATGCCCGGTGCGGGCGACGTGGATGATCACGCCATCACACGGCGCGTGCAGGCAATCGTTGAGCGGGTCGATGGCAATGCCGTCGCCCATGGCGCCACTGGCGAACACTTCGTCGGGAACGTCGCCCAGGGTCAGCACCGGCCCACTGAGGGGAGCGCTGAGGGTGAGGTCTTTATTATTGTGGGACATGGGCACGGTACTCATCAGGAAAACGCTGCAATCAACTCAGTGGGTGCGGGTCACTTTGCTCAAGTGACGCGGTTGGTCCGGGTCCATGCCCCGGGCCTCTGCCAAACCGGCGGCCATCACGTAGAAACTCTGGATCGCCAGGATCGGGTCCAGGGCCGGGTGTTCGGCGCGGCTCAGAGTCAGGTCGCGCTCGGCGATGTCATCGGGAGCGGCCAGCAGCACGCGGGCACCGCGCTGGCGCATATCGGCGGCCAGGCTCAGCAGGCCGGCTTGTTCGGCACCACGGGGCGCGAAAACCAGCAGCGGGTAGTTGTCATCGATCAGAGCCATCGGGCCATGGCGCACTTCGGCGCTGCTGAAGGCTTCGGCCTGGATCGCCGAGGTTTCCTTGAGCTTGAGCGCGGCTTCCTGGGCAATGGCAAAACCGGCGCCACGGCCGATCACCATCAGTTGCTGGCAGTCGCGCAGGGCGTCGATGGCCAGGCTCCAGTCTTGCCTGGCGGCTTCACGCAAACCTTCGGGCAGTGCCTTACAGGCTTGCAGCAACTCGTCTTCCTGATTCCAGTGGCCGATCAGCTGGGCGCTGGCGCTCAGGGTCGCGATAAAGCTTTTGGTGGCGGCGACGCTGCGTTCCGGCCCGGCGCACAGCGGCACATGGAATTCGCAGGCGGCTTCCAGTGGCGAGTCTTCGGCGTTGACCATCGAGATGCTCAAGGCGCCGCGCTTGCGCAACAGGCGCAGGCTGTTGACCAGGTCCGGGCTCTGTCCCGACTGGGAGAAACCGAACGCCACTTGCCCGCTGACCTTGAGCGGCGATTGCAGCATGGTCACCACCGACATCGGCAGCGACGCCACCGGAATCCCCAGGTGTTGCATGGTCAGGTAGGCGAAGTAACTGGCGGCATGGTCCGAGCTGCCGCGAGCAATGGTCATTGCCACTTGCGGCGGCTGGCGACGCAGGCGGCCGGCGACTTCCTCCAGCAATGGGTCCAGGCGTTGCAGTTGAGCCTCGACGGCCTCGCAGGAGGCCAGGGCCTCTTCAAGCATTTTTGAAGTCAATGGTTTCTCCTTCGACCATTACGTCGGTGAGGTGCAGGGAGCGGTCCAGGCGCACGCAGTCGGCAAAGCTGCCGGGTTGCAGGCGACCGCGTTCTTCGAGGCCCAGGTAGTCCGCAGGAAATTGCGACAGGCGTTGTGAGGCTTCGCTGATCGGCAGGCCGATCTTCACCAGGTTGCGCAGCGCCTGGTCCATGGTCAGGGTGCTGCCGGCCAGCGTTCCATCGGCCAGGCGGACGCCGCCCAGGCACTTGGTCACGGTGTGGCTGCCCAGCTTGTATTCGCCGTCGGGCATGCCGGCAGCGGCGGTGGAATCGGTGACGCAGTACAGGCACGGGATCGAGCGCAGGGCCACGCGCATGGCACCGGGGTGCACGTGCAGCAGGTCGGGAATCAACTCGGCGTATTTGGCGTGGGCCAGGGCCGCGCCGACGATGCCGGGCTCGCGGTGATGCAGCGGGCTCATGGCGTTGTACAAGTGGGTAAAGCTGGTGGCCCCGGCGGCGAGGGCGGCGACACCTTCTTCATAGCTGCCCAGGGTGTGGCCGATCTGCATGCGCACGCCACGTTCGCTGAGGGCGCGGATCAGGCCGTCATGGCCGGCGATTTCCGGAGCAATGGTGATCACCCGGATCGGCGCCAGGCGCAGGTATTCTTCGACTTCGGCCATCAAGGCGGTGTGGGCGAAGTTCGGTTGTGCGCCGAGTTTTCCCGGATTGATGTAGGGGCCTTCCAGGTGCACGCCCAGGACACGAGCGGTGCCGGTCGGGCGGCTTTCGCAATAGGTGCCGATTTCGCCGAGCACGCGGGAAATCTCATCCACTGGCGCGGTCATGGTGGTGGCCAGCAGCGAGGTGGTGCCAAACCGCACGTGGGTGCGGGTGATGGTGTGGAAGGCGTCGGTGCCTTCCATGATGTCTTTGCCGCCACCGCCGTGCACGTGCAGGTCGATAAAGCCTGGCAGCAGGTACGGCAGGTCGTTGTCAGCCGGGTTGCACGGGCTGCCTTCTACGGCAGTGACCTTGCCGTGCTGGTGCACCAGGCGGCCGCGAATCCAGCCGTGTGGCGTGAGGATATTGTCTTCGGACATGGGCAGTTCTCTAAATTCGCAGTTCAGCGGAATAGTCGTGGCGGCGCAGTTCTGCGACGAAGTCGTAGTAGTCGTTGCGGCAGTAGGTGTCGGTGATTTCAATCGGGGTGTTGTCGGCGGTGTAGCCCACCCGGGTCATCAGCAGCATGGCGGTGCCGGGGGCGATGCCCACCAGGGCTGCGAACTCATCCGAGGCGTTGATCGCCTGGATGTGTTGCAGGGCGCGCACGATGGGCTTGCCGATGCTTTCCAGGTATTCGTAGAGCGAGTTGCCGATGGCCTGCGGGTGGGGGAGGACGGAGGCGGGCATGGCGGTCATTTCAATCGCCATCACCGTGTCGTCGGCCTTACGCAAACGCTTGAGCCGCGCGACCTTGTCGCTCGGCGACAGGCCCAGGCGGATCAGCTCTTCATGGGTCGGCGGGGTGATGTCGCGCTCCAGCCACTGGGACGTCGGTACAAACCCCTTGAGCCGGAGCATTTCGCTGAAGCCCGAGAGGCGCGACAGCGGTTGTTCCAGGCGTGGCGTGATGAAGGTTCCGGAGCCTTGGCTGCGACGGATCAGGCCTTGTTCGAACAGCACTTCCAGCGCTTTGCGGGCGGTCACCCGGGAAATGCTCAGTTGCTCGCTGAGGGCACGTTCCGACGGCAATGCCTGCTCGGATTTCCACTGGCCGGCATGAATCGCGGCTTCGAGGTTGCGGGCCAGTTGCAGGTACAGCGGCGTCGATTGTTTATCGTCGGGGCGCAGGGCCAGGATGGGGTTCATCGTGTCGGTTTCCGATGCGGTTATTGGAGTGTTGTCGCCCGGTAGTGATCGCAAGCTAATACCACTTAAATACCATGTCAATGCAGCGAAAACGGTGCAGGCGAGCGTTTACGGGCGCCTTAATAGTGCGCCAGTTCAAGTGGTATTAGAGAGGTCTTTGTGTCGGGCAGAAGCACGCAGCTTGCCGGGGTGAACTGGTATTCACCGGCAAGCGCCGTGTGGGGCGGGATTTTTTTTCGAATTATTTTACGAGCGGCAGGAAATTACGGACGAATCTCGATCATCGTGCCGTCTTTCACCAGGTTCCAGACTTCGCGCATGTCGACATTGCGCATGCCGATGCAGCCGTCGGTCCAGTCCAGGGTGTGGAACAGCTCTTCGGGGTAGTCCTCGGCGTCGGGGGTGCCGTGGATCATGATCATGCTGCCGGGCTTGACCCCTTCGCGGCGGGCGCGCGCGGAATCGCTGATATTGGGGTAGGAGATGTGCATGGCCAGGTTGAAGCGGTCGCTGGTCTTGCGCCAGTCGATCCAGTAGAAACCTTCCGGGGTGCGGCGGTCGCCTTCCATCAGCTTGGTGCCCTTGGGGTTCTTGCCCAGGGAAATGCGGTAGGTCCTGAGGGGCTTGCCGTCATTGATCAGTTGCAACTGATGGGCCGACTTGAGCACCAGGATTTTCTCGACGGGTTTGCCCCCCAGGATCACTTGGGTGGAGGCTGGCGACAGCGTGGCAAACGACAGGCAGATCAGAGCAAGCAACCAACGCATTGAAACGGTATCCCCTGAAAAGACTACGTGCCGCCTGGATTGTTATTTGGCCAACTGGGTCAGCGGCGGCACCGATTCGCTGCGCACCGGATACGACTGTTGCCGGCGGTCAGCAAAAAAGCATTCTAAGGTACGCCCGACCGTGCGGAAAGCCAGCTCGGACCAAGGGATGTCGGCTTCATCGAATAAGCGCACTTCAAGGCTTTCGGGGCCGGCGGCAAAATCCAGGTCGATCAGTTCGGCCCGGTAGAAGATGTGCACCTGGCTGATGTGCGGCACGTCGATCAGGGTGTAGATGCTCAGGTTGCGCACCCGGGCGCAGGCTTCTTCCAGGGTTTCGCGCATCGCGGCCTGCTCGACGGTCTCGCCGTTCTCCATAAAGCCGGCGGGCAAGGTCCAGAAACCCAGGCGCGGCTCGATGGCGCGCCGGCACAGCAGCACCTGGTCGCCCCACACCGGTACGGTGCCCGCGACGATATTGGGGTTCTGGTAGTGAATGGTCTGACAGTGATCGCAGACATAACGCAAGCGTGCGTCGCCTTCGGGAATGCGCTGGGTGACCGGTTTACCGCACTGGCTGCAGAAGTTCATGCTGGGGTTCCTGGAGAGTGCGCCTATCTTGGCGTGACCGGGTATGGGCTGCAAGTTGTCGTTTAGCGACATGGCCAGGGTTTTGGGGTTGGGCGTGCGCAAGGTTTGGTGCATGATGCAAGGTAGCCAACAGACCGAGATGACTCATGCTGGACGAGCTACTTCGCCGGGTAAGCAATCATACGCCACGCACGCTGGAGACCGACGGTCGTTTCCCGGAAGCGGCGGTACTGGTGCCGATCACCCGCAGTGACGAACCCGAGCTGATCCTGACCTTGCGCGCCAGCGGGTTATCCACCCATGGCGGCGAAGTGGCATTCCCTGGCGGGCGCCGCGACCCGGAAGACCCGGACCTGATCTTCACCGCGCTGCGCGAAGCCGAAGAAGAAATCGGCCTGCCGCCGGGCCTGGTGGAAGTCATCGGCCCGTTGAGCCCGCTGATTTCCCTGCACGGTATCCGTGTCACGCCTTATGTAGGCGTTATCCCCGATTACGTCGAATACCTGGCCAATGACGCCGAGATCGCCGCTGTGTTCAGCGTGCCCCTGGAGTTTTTTCGCCAGGACCCGCGCGAACATACCCACCGTATCGATTACCAGGGCCGCAGTTGGTACGTGCCCAGTTACCGGTTTGGCGAATACAAGATCTGGGGGCTGACGGCGATCATGATTGTCGAACTGATCAATCTGCTCTATGACGATGCCGACATCAGCCTGCATCGACCGCCGAAAAGCTTCATCAATACCTAAGAGCCAGATGGCCATCGTTCCTGCCGTGAGGATCCACCTATGAAATACCGCCTGGGCGACGCCCGAGTCGAAACCCATCCCAACAGCTGGGTGGCCCCCAATGCCACGCTGGTGGGCAAGGTCAAACTGGAGGAGGGCGCCAACGTCTGGTTCAACGCGGTGTTGCGCGGCGACAACGAGCTGATCCTGATCGGCAAGAACAGCAACGTGCAGGACGGCAGCGTGATGCACACCGACATGGGTTACCCGCTGACCCTCGGCACCGGCGTGACCATCGGCCATAACGCCATGTTGCATGGCTGCACCGTCGACGATTACAGCCTGATTGGCATCAATGCGGTGATTCTTAACGGGGCGAAGATCGGCAAGCACTGCATCATCGGCGCCAATTCGCTGATCGGCGAGGGCAAGGAAATTCCCGATGGTTCGTTGGTGATGGGCTCGCCGGGCAAGGTGGTGCGGGAACTGACCGACGTGCAGAAGAAAATGCTCGAGGCCAGCGCTGCGCACTATGTGCATAACGCCCAGCGGTATGCCCGTGATCTGGTTGAGCAGGAAGAATGAACCCGGTAGAACGACCCGTCGCCTCGCCGTGCGTGAGCATTTGTGCGCTGGATGACGATGATATCTGCACGGGATGCCAGCGCACGGTGGAAGAGATTACCCGCTGGAGTCGCATGGACAATACCGAGCGCCGGGTAGTGCTGGGGTTGTGCCATGAGCGGGCGAAGGCGAGTGGGCTGGTGTGGATGATTCCGGGGAAGTCCGGCGCCTGATAGACCGCTTTCGCGAGCAAGCCCGCTCCCACATTTGATTGCGTTTATCTTGGAGGAATGCGTTCAAAATGTGGGAGCGGGCTTGCTCGCGAAAGGGCCCGCCCAGACGACATATTTCCAAATGTGAAGTACCCTGTGCCCCTTGTTCACAGGTCCCTCGCCCCATGTTCTTCCTGATTGCCTACATCAGCAGCGTCGTGCTGATCAACTTTGCCTTTTCCACCGCTCCGCACCTGGATGTGATCTGGTCTGCCTGGGGCGGCCTGGTATTTGTCCTGCGGGACATGGTGCAAACCCGTTTCGGCCATGGCGCGATCATCGCCATGCTGGCGGCGCTGGTGCTGTCCTATATCACCTCCGATCCGTCCATCGCCCTGGCCAGCGCCACGGCGTTCGCGGTGTCCGAATGCATTGACTGGCTGGTGTTCAGTATCACCAAGCGCCCACTCCACGACCGCCTGTGGATAAGTTCGGCGCTGAGTATCCCCCTCGATACCTTCATCTTTTTCGGCCTGATCGGCGCCTTGACGCCCGCGGTCGCCGGCACTGCCCTGGTGTCGAAATTCGCCGGCGTTACCGTGGTGTGGCTGGCCATGGCCTGGCGTTTGCGCCGGCAGCGCGTCGCCAACTGAAGCCAATCTTTACAGTTCATGTAAAATGCCGGCCTTTCTCCCCACGATCCGCTCCCCTGAGGACCTGAGATGACCCGAATCGGAACTCCATTGTCGCCAACCGCGACCCGCGTAATGCTGTGTGGCTGCGGTGAGCTGGGCAAGGAAGTGGTAATCGAACTGCAACGCCTGGGCGTTGAAGTGATTGCCGTGGATCGCTACGCCAACGCGCCGGCCATGCAGGTTGCCCACCGCAGCCACGTGATCAACATGCTCGACGGTGCCGCGCTGCGTGCCGTGATCGAAGCCGAAAAGCCGCACTTCATCGTGCCGGAAATCGAAGCGATCGCCACCGCCACCCTCGTGGAGCTGGAAGCCGAAGGCTTCACCGTGATCCCGACCGCCCGCGCGACGTTGCTGACCATGAACCGCGAAGGTATCCGTCGCCTGGCCGCCGAAGAGCTGGACCTGCCGACCTCGCCGTACCACTTCGCCGACACCTTCGAGGACTACAGCAAGGCCGTCACCGACCTGGGCTTCCCGTGTGTGGTCAAGCCGGTGATGAGTTCGTCGGGCAAGGGCCAGAGCCTGCTGCGCAGCGCCGATGACGTGCAGAAGGCCTGGGATTACGCCCAGGAAGGCGGGCGTGCCGGCAAGGGCCGCGTGATCATCGAAGGCTTTATCGACTTCGACTACGAAATCACCCTGCTGACCGTGCGCCACATTGGCGGCACTACCTTCTGTGCGCCTGTCGGTCACCGTCAGGAGAAGGGCGACTATCAGGAATCCTGGCAGCCACAGGCCATGAGCCCGATTGCACTGGCGGAATCCGAGCGCGTTGCCAAGGCGGTAACCGAAGCGTTGGGTGGTCGTGGTCTGTTTGGCGTCGAGCTGTTTATCAAGGGCGATCAGGTGTGGTTCAGCGAAGTGTCGCCGCGCCCCCATGACACTGGCCTGGTGACCCTGATTTCCCAGGACTTGTCGCAGTTCGCCCTGCATGCGCGGGCAATTCTCGGCCTGCCGATCCCGTTGATCCGTCAGTTCGGGCCTTCGGCTTCGGCAGTGATCCTGGTGGAAGGCAAGTCGACCCAGACGGCGTTTTCCAACCTGGGTGCAGCCTTGAGCGAGCCGGATACGGCGTTGCGTCTGTTCGGCAAGCCGGAAGTGAATGGCCAGCGTCGTATGGGCGTGGCACTGGCACGGGATGAGTCGATTGAGGCAGCGCGGGCTAAAGCCACTCGTGCTTCGAAGGCTGTTGTTGTAGAGCTGTAACCGAGTCGCGCCCTTCGCGAGCAAGCCCGCCCCCACATTTGAATGTATTCGCAAATCAAAATGTGGGAGGGGGCTTGCTCCCGAAGGCGGTTTATCAGGCGACCTTGTTCAAATCGTTATTGCGCGTCTCTTTCAGGCACAGCACAGCAATCAAGCTGATCACCGCTGCCGCCGACACATACCCGCCGACATAACTCAAACCGCCCATCGCCACCAGCTTGGTCGCGAAGAACGGTGCCGCCGACGCACCCACGATCCCACCCAGGTTATACGCCGCCGAAGCACCGGTATAACGCACGCGGGTCGGGAACAGTTCCGGCAACATCGCGCCCATCGGGGCAAACGTCACGCCCATCAGGAACAGCTCCAGCGCCAGGAACAGTGCCACGGCCCAGGTTGAACCGTGGGTCAGCAACGGTTCCATGGTGAAGCCGGAGAGGATGGTCAGGATCGCACCGACAATCAGCACCGGCTTACGCCCGTAACGGTCGCTGGCCCACGCCGCCAGCGGCGTTGCCGCGCCCATGAACAGCACTGCGAAGCACAGCAAACCCAGGAACGTTTCACGGCTGTAGCCCAGCGTAGACACGCCATAGCTCAGGGAAAACGCGGTGGTGATATAGAACAGCGCATAACACACCACCATCGAGGCTGCACCCAGCAGTACTGGCAGCCAATGCTGGCTGAACAATTCCACCAGCGGCACCCTCACCGGCGCTTCCTTGGCCACGGCGTTCGCGAACACCGGCGTTTCATGCAGTTTGAGCCGCGCATACAGCCCCACCATCACCAGCGCCGCGCTGAGAATGAACGGAATGCGCCAGCCCCAGCTGCGGAACTGTTCGTCGCTCAGGCTCATGGCCAGGATCAGGAACAGCCCGTTGGCCGCCAGAAAGCCAATCGACGGGCCCAGTTGCGGGAACATGCCGAACCAGGCGCGTTTGCCCTTCGGGGCGTTCTCGGTGGCCAGCAACGCCGCGCCGCCCCATTCGCCGCCAAGCCCGAGGCCCTGGCCGAAGCGCAGTACGCAGAGCAGGATCGGTGCCCAGGCGCCGATGCTGTCATATCCGGGCAGCAAGCCGATCAGCGTGGTGCACACGCCCATCAGCAGCAGGGAAGCCACCAGTGTCGACTTGCGGCCAATCCGGTCACCAAAGTGGCCGAACAGCGCCGAGCCCAGTGGCCGCGCGATAAACGCGATACCGAAGGTCAGGAACGAGGCGAGCATCTGCGCCGTGCCGGAGGTTTGCGGGAAGAACACCGGGCCGATCACCAGCGCGGCGGCAGTTGCGTAGATATAGAAGTCGTAGAACTCGATGGCGGTGCCGATGATGCTCGCGGTGGCGACCCGGGCCGTCGAGTTGGTCGGGGCGGCGGTCGCCGTCTCGTTATAGGTGGTGCTCATTGAGGTATCCCTGACGGTCATTGCGCGTTTGGACGCGGATTATTATTGGTCGAACACCCATGGATCAGGGTTGTGCGCGGGGCGGCTCGGGATGGGAGCAAACACCGGTCAGACACGGTAAAGCGGTGCCTGGACGCGCTCAGTGCGGGTAGCACGCGGTCGGGCGGGGCTTGGGTAAGCCGCCCGATTATAGGAAGGGGTTTGCGGATCCAACAAGGGGCTTAAGCGGCGACCGGCACCGTGCTGGTGTGCCAGATCAGCACCTTGGCGACGCGGTTGTCCTCGGTCTCGAGGATTTCCAGGCGATAGCGGCCGATTTTCAGGCACACGGCGCAATCCGGAATGGTCTCCAGTGCTTCGGTCACCAGGCCGTTGAGGGTCTTGGGGCCGTCGCTGGGCAGGTGCCAGCCGAGGGTTTTGTTCAAGTCACGGATCGAGGCGGCGCCGTCGATCACGTAGCGGCCATCCAGTTGGGGCTGGATGTGCGGGTTGTCGAGGTGCTGCTCGTTTTCGAACTCACCGACGATTTCTTCAAGAATGTCTTCCAGGGTCACAATGCCCAGCACTTCGCCGTATTCATCAACCACCATGCCCAGGCGGCGCTGTTGCTTGTGGAAGTTCAGCAATTGCAGTTGCAGCGGCGTGCTTTCCGGGACGAAGTAGGGCTCGTGACAGGCCTCCAGCAGGGCTTCCTTGGTCAGGCTGGCGTCCGGCAGCAGGTGGCGGATCTGCCGCGTGTTGAGCACCGCCTCGACCTGGTTGATGTCGCTGTGGAACACCGGCAGCCGGGTTCGGGTGGAAACCCGCAGTTGCTCGATGATTTCCTCTACCGGGTCATCCAGGTTGATGCCGTCCACTTCGCTGCGGGGCACCAGGATGTCGTTGACGGTGATGTTGTCCAGGGCGTGGATGCCCGGCATGCCCGGCGCGCGGGTGTTGGGGATTTCGGCTTCCGGCTCGTCGTCCTGGTCCGGCTGCGGCTCGTCGCTCTTCTTGACCAGCCCGGGCTTGCGGGTGAACGGGCGCAGCAGCAACAGGCTGACACCGTTGAGCAGCCAGGCCAGCGGATAAAGGATTTTCAGCGGCACGCTCAGCAAGGTATTGCCGAAGCCAAGGATGGTTTGCGGGTGGCGAGTGGCCAGGGCACGCGGAAGATAGTCGGCCAGCACCAGCAGCACCGCGCTGGAGATCACCCAGCCGAGCCACGGGCCGTTTTGCGCCCAGGCGTAGATCGCCAGCAGGGTGCAGAGAATCACCACCACGGCGCGGCACAGGGTGTTGCAGAGGATCAGGCTGTTGCGCGGGAAGTTCAGGCGGGCGGCGGCTTTGTCACCCTGGCGGGTGCCGGGGCGCAGGGCCAGCAAATGTTGCTGGGCGGCTTCGATGGCGGTAAACAGCGCCGACCATAAAACCAGCAAGGCTACTACCGCAAGCATCGGCCCCAAGGGCAAGTTGTCCATGTCGGCTGCCCGTCAGATATGCAGGATGTATTCGCGAACCAGCTTGCTGCCGAAATAGGCCAGCATCAGCAGGCAGAAACCGGCCAGGGTCCAGCGGATCGCCTTGTGCCCGCGCCAGCCGAGACGGTTGCGGCCCCACAGCAGCACGCTGAACACCACCCAGGCCAGGCAGGCCAGCAGGGTTTTATGCACAAGGTGCTGGGCAAACAGGTTCTCGACGAACAGCCAGCCGGAGATCAGCGACAGCGACAGCAGCGTCCAGCCGGCCCAGAGGAAGCCGAACAGCAGGCTTTCCATGGTTTGCAGCGGCGGGAAGTTCTTGATCAGCCCGGACGGGTGCTTGTGCTTGAGCTGGTGGTCTTGCAACAGCAGCAGCAAGGCCTGGAACACCGCGATGGTGAACATGCCGTAGGCGAGGATCGACAGCAGGATGTGGGCGAGGATGCCCGGCTCTTCATCAATGACCTGCACGGTGCCGGTCGGTGTGAATTGCGCCAGCAGCACCGTCAGCATCCCGAGCGGGAACAACAGCACCAGCAGGTTCTCCACCGGGATCCGGTAGCAGGCCATCAGGGTCAGCGCGATCACCGCGGCGGCAATCAGGCTGGCAGCGCTGAAGAAATCCAGGCCCAGGCCGACCGGCGTCATCAAGTGCGTGAACAGGCTGGCGGCGTGAGCCAGCAGGGCGAGGACGCCAAGGCCTACCAGCAGGCGTTTGTCGGCCTTGGCGCCTTGGGCCAGACGAGTGCCCTGATAGAGGGTCGCAGCGGCATACAAGATGGCGGCGGCGAGGCTGGGTAGCAAACTGGGTGACAAAGGGAGCATAAATCCTGTTAAGCAGGCCCGAAAGGCGCTGAGTTTGGCATACACCTGCGTAACACGAAAGACTCTCAGGCCAGACAGCGGGTGTGCATGGCGACAGTCTTCGCTATAATCCGCGACCTGCCCACGCCGCAGGCTCGCCGAGCGCTGTTTTTAATAGCGATTTACCACAGCCTGGGCCGCCATTACCTCGGTCTAACAATGCATTTCGATGAATAGGGCCTGAAAGGATCGCGCATGTTTGAAAATCTGACTGACCGTCTCTCGCAGACGCTGCGCCATGTCACCGGCAAGGCCAAGCTGACCGAGGACAATATTAAAGACACCCTGCGTGAAGTGCGCATGGCGTTGCTGGAAGCCGACGTCGCCTTGCCGGTGGTGAAGGACTTCGTCAACTCGGTCAAAGAGCGCGCGGTCGGCACCGAAGTGTCCCGCAGCCTGACGCCGGGCCAGGCCTTTGTGAAGATCGTCCAGGCCGAACTCGAAAGCCTGATGGGCGCGGCCAACGAAGATTTGAACCTCAGCGCCGTGCCGCCAGCCGTTGTGCTGATGGCCGGTCTGCAAGGTGCGGGCAAGACCACCACCGCCGGCAAACTGGCGCGCTTCCTTAAAGAGCGCAAGAAGAAGTCGGTGATGGTGGTGTCTGCCGACGTTTACCGCCCGGCGGCTATTAAACAGCTGGAAATGCTCGCGGGCGAAGTGGGTGTGACCTTCTTCCCGTCCGACCTGAGCCAGAAGCCGGTCGATATTGCCCAGGCGGCTATTAAAGAAGCCAAGCTGAAATTCATCGACGTGGTCATCGTCGATACCGCCGGTCGCCTGCACATCGATGAAGAAATGATGGGCGAGATCAAGGCGCTGCATGCCGCGATCAACCCGGTAGAGACCCTGTTCGTGGTCGACGCCATGACCGGCCAGGATGCGGCCAACACCGCCAAGGCCTTTGGTGATGCGCTGCCGCTGACCGGTGTGATCCTGACCAAGGTCGACGGCGACGCCCGTGGCGGTGCCGCCTTGTCGGTGCGTGCGATTACCGGCAAGCCGATCAAGTTCATCGGTATGGGCGAGAAGAGCGAAGCGCTCGAGCCGTTCCACCCTGAGCGTATCGCCTCGCGTATCCTCGGCATGGGCGACGTGCTCAGCCTGATCGAGCAAGCGGAAGCGACCCTCGACAAGGACAAGGCCGACAAGCTGGCTAAAAAGCTGAAGAAGGGCAAGGGCTTCGACCTCGAAGACTTCCGCGACCAGCTGCAACAGATGAAGAACATGGGCGGCCTCGGCGGCCTGATGGACAAGCTGCCGAACATCGGCGGCGTGAACCTGGCGCAAATGGGCAATGCCCAGGGCGCGGCAGAGAAGCAATTCAAGCAGATGGAAGCCATCATCAATTCCATGACCCCGGCCGAGCGCCGCGACCCTGAGCTGATCAGCGGTTCGCGCAAACGTCGGATCGCCATGGGTTCCGGCACCCAGGTGCAGGACATCGGTCGCTTGATCAAGCAGCACAAGCAGATGCAGAAGATGATGAAGAAATTCTCCGCAAAAGGCGGGATGGCCAAGATGATGCGCGGCATGGGCGGTATGTTGCCCGGCGGCGGCATGCCAAAAATGTAAAGAATTCGAGCAGAAGTTCGCTTCTGCTCCGACCCGCAGGGATGCGGGATCTCCAGCAAACCCGCCATTGGCGGGAGCTGACTTGCCGTTTTAACCGACGGCTCTATAGCAGATCTGAATGGCACGCCGATAGGCGCCAGAAAAAGACATTTGCAAAAGTCGGGATATTCCTTAGAATATGCGGCCTTTCGGGCACCTATGCCCGCTGTGCATTTAGATTTGCAGCACCGACTACAGGAACGATGTTCACATGCTAACAATCCGTCTTGCCCTTGGCGGCTCCAAAAAGCGCCCGTTTTACCACTTGACCGTAACTGACAGCCGCAACCCACGTGACGGCTCTCACAAGGAACAAGTTGGCTTCTTCAACCCGATCGCTCGTGGTCAAGAAGTCCGTCTGTCCGTGAACCAAGAGCGCGTAGCCTACTGGCTGAGCGTTGGTGCACAACCTTCTGAGCGCGTTGCTCAGTTGTTGAAGGATGCATCTAAGGCTGCGGCCTGAGCAATATGAGCGCGACGCCAGCGGTAGCTGATGATTTGATCGTTATCGGCAAGATTTATTCTGTTCATGGCGTTCGCGGCGAAGTGAAGGTGTATTCCTTTACTGATCCGACTGAAAACCTGCTTCAGTACAAAACCTGGACGCTCAAGCGCGAAGGGAGTGTGAAACAGGTAGAGCTGGTCAGTGGACGCGGGAGCGACAAGTTCCTGGTCGCAAAGCTCAAGGGTCTTGATGATCGTGAAGAAGCTCGTCTTCTGGCCGGTTATGAGATCTGCGTGCCGCGCAACCTGTTCCCTGAATTGACCGACGGCGAGTACTACTGGTACCAGCTGGAAGGTCTGAAGGTTATTGATCAACTTGGGCAATTGCTCGGGAAAATCGATCATCTTCTGGAAACCGGCGCCAATGATGTAATGGTGGTCAAGCCTTGCGCTGGCAGCCTGGATGATCGCGAACGCCTGTTGCCCTATACCGAGCAATGCGTGTTGGCCGTCGACCTGGCAGCGGGCGAGATGAAGGTGGAATGGGACGCGGACTTCTAACGTGGCGAACCTGCGCGTTGAAGTGATCAGTTTGTTTCCCGAGATGTTTTCCGCCATCAGCGAGTACGGCATCACCAGTCGGGCGGTGAAACAGGGGCTCTTGCAGCTCACCTGTTGGAACCCGCGAGACTACACGACGGATCGACATCACACTGTGGACGATCGCCCATTTGGCGGTGGTCCGGGCATGGTGATGAAGATCAAGCCCCTGGAAGATGCGTTGGTTCAGGCCAAGGCAGCCGCCGGGGAGAAGGCGAAGGTAATTTACCTGTCCCCTCAAGGCCGTCAGCTGAATCAGTCGGCGGTACGCGAGTTGGCGAATCTGGAAGCATTAATCCTGATTGCCGGTCGCTATGAAGGCATTGACGAGCGGTTTATTGAAGCTCATGTCGATGAAGAGTGGTCGATTGGGGACTATGTCCTGTCTGGCGGCGAGCTGCCGGCGATGGTCCTGATAGATGCGGTTACACGACTGCTGCCTGGAGCTTTAGGGCATGCGGACTCCGCGGAGGAAGATTCCTTCACGGATGGTTTGCTGGATTGCCCGCACTACACCCGACCGGAGGTGTATGCGGATCAGCGTGTTCCCGACGTATTGCTAAGTGGCAATCACGCACACATCCGGCGTTGGCGTTTACAGCAGTCCCTCGGGCGGACCTATGAACGACGCGCCGATCTTCTGGAAAGCCGCTCGCTTTCTGGAGAAGAGAAGAAGCTGCTCGAGGAATACATCCTCGCGCGGGACGATAGTTAACAACGTATCGATGGTAGGTCCGACGACTTACCTTAGGAGCACAGCATGACTAACAAAATCATCCTTGCACTCGAAGCAGAGCAGATGACCAAAGAGATCCCTACCTTTGCCCCGGGCGACACCATTGTCGTTCAGGTGAAAGTGAAGGAAGGCGACCGTTCGCGTCTGCAAGCGTTCGAAGGCGTGGTAATTGCCAAGCGTAACCGTGGTGTGAACAGTGCTTTCACTGTTCGTAAAATCTCCAACGGTGTTGGCGTAGAGCGTACTTTCCAGACCTACAGCCCGCAAATCGACAGCATGGCCGTTAAACGTCGCGGTGACGTACGTAAAGCCAAGCTGTACTACCTGCGTGACCTGTCCGGTAAAGCAGCTCGCATCAAGGAAAAACTGGCTTAAGTCCAGCCTCCCGATGCAGAAAAAAGCAGCCTACGGGCTGCTTTTTTGTTGCCTGAAATTTGTCCATTTCCCCGGTATCTATTCATGACTCCCCGCCTCGAAGAAATTCAGCGTCGCACTGACCTTAAAGCCGTTTTCCGCTTTTGTGGCGAGGGAGCTTGCTCCCGTTGGGCTGCGCAGCGGCCCTGAAACCGGCAATAGAAGTCTCTCTGTTGGACCTCAATGGTCAATCAGGGCCGCTTCGCGCCCCAGCGGGAGCAAGCTCCCTTGCCACAGATTATTTGCCCGCTTTCATTGATGTGTAGCGGCCCGTGCTGCGATAGGATCTACCCGACATCGCCATTTTCCCTGCTTGAGCCCTCATGCCCGCCATCGACCACCCGCAGATAGACCGCTTCCTCGACGCCCTTTGGCTGGAAAAAGGCCTGTCGGACAACACCCGCCAGGCTTACCGCAGCGATCTCGCGTTGTTCAATGGCTGGCTGCAGGAGAAAAACCTCGAGCTGCTCGACGCCGGTCGCGAGCTGATTCTCGACCACCTGGCCTGGCGCCTGGAGCAAAACTACAAGCCTCGCTCTACTGCGCGTTTTCTCTCAGGCGTGCGTGGCTTCTATCGCTACCTGCTGCGGGAAAAGCTGATCGCTGTCGACCCAACCCTGCAAATCGACATGCCACAGTTGGGCCGGCCACTGCCCAAATCCCTGTCGGAAGCCGACGTCGAAGCCCTGCTCGCAGCTCCCGACCTGAGCGAAGCCATCGGCCAGCGCGACCGTGCCATGCTGGAAGTGCTGTATGCCTGCGGCCTGCGCGTCACCGAGTTGATCAGCCTGACCCTGGAACAGGTCAACCTGCGCCAGGGCGTATTGCGCGTAATGGGCAAGGGCAGCAAGGAGCGCCTGGTGCCCATGGGCGAAGAGGCGATCGTGTGGATCGAACGCTACATGCGCGACGCCCGAGCCGAGTTGCTCAACGGTCGGCCCAGCGATGTGCTGTTTCCCAGCCAGCGCGGCGAACAGATGACCCGCCAGACCTTCTGGCATCGCATCAAGCACCAGGCCAAGGTTGCCGGCATCGGCAAGTCGCTGTCGCCCCACACCCTGCGTCACGCGTTCGCCACGCATTTGCTCAACCACGGCGCGGATTTGCGCGTGGTTCAAATGCTCCTGGGCCACAGCGACTTATCCACCACCCAGATCTACACCCACGTGGCGCGGGCACGTTTGCAGGAGATGCACGCCAAGCACCATCCCCGTGGATGAAAAACACTTCGGAAAAAGCCCAATTTCCCCGCGACTGGCTGCCCTGCGGCCCAACTGTGGTAGGCTTTGCCGGTTCGCAAAGGGGACGGCCCAAACCCGTGTTTGAAGATCGGTGTTCCTGCTCCCGTCCCTGCATCTGCCTTCAGGAGTTCCCATGCGCTTGACCCAGATTTTTGCCATCGCAGCCATTGCGTTGGTCTCAACCTTTGCCGTCGCCGACGACGCCGCAGAGAAGACAATCCGCAAGAGCCTGGAAGCCCTCCAGCTCGACACCCCGATTGAAAGCATCAACGCCAGCCCAATGGCCGGCCTGTACGAAGTCAAGCTCAAGGGCAGCCGCGTGCTGTACGCCAGTGCCGATGGCCAGTACATCGTCCAGGGCTACCTGTTCCAGCTCAAAGACGGCAAGCCGGTGAACCTCACCGAGAAAGCCGAGCGCCTGGGCGTGTCCAAGCTGATCAACGGTATTCCGGTGGCTGAAACCGTGGTTTACCCGGCCATCGGCGAAACCAAGACTCACATCACCGTGTTCACCGACACCACCTGCCCGTACTGCCACAAGCTGCATGCCGAAGTGCCTGAGCTGAACAAGCTCGGCGTTGAAGTGCGCTACGTGGCGTTCCCGCGCCAGGGCCTGGGTTCGCCGGGTGACGAGCAGTTGCAAGCCGTCTGGTGTTCGGCCGACAAGAAAGCGGCCATGGACAAGATGGTCGATGGCAAGGAAATCAAGGCCGCCAAGTGCGCCAACCCGGTTTCCAAGCAGTTCGCCCTCGGCCAGTCGATTGGTGTGAACGGTACGCCGGCCATCGTTTTGGCTGACGGCCAGGTGATTCCGGGCTACCAGCCTGCGCCGCAAGTTGCCAAACTGGCACTGAACGCAAAGTAAGCATTATCGTCGAGCCTTGACGATCATGATCCGCCGACAGTTCGGCGGGTCATTAATAGAGAGCCGCAGTTGTGCGGCTGTTTTCACGGCCGACCTTGAGTCGGCCGTTTCATGGGGAGTTCTTCAGTGAAACCGGTCAAAGTAGGCATCTGTGGGTTAGGGACCGTCGGTGGCGGCACCTTCAACGTACTTCAGCGTAACGCTGAAGAAATTTCCCGCCGTGCAGGGCGTGGGATTGAAGTGGCACAAATTGCCACGCGTACGCCAAAGCCTCAGTTCCAAACGACCGGTATTGCGATTACCAACGATGTCTTCGAAGTCGCCACCAACCCTGAAATCGATATCGTCATCGAGCTGGTAGGCGGCTACACCGTGGCCCGCGAGCTGGTGCTCAAGGCCATCGAAAACGGCAAGCATGTGGTCACTGCCAACAAGGCGCTGATTGCCGTGCACGGTAACGAAATCTTCGCCAAGGCCCGCGAGAAGGGCGTGATCGTGGCGTTCGAAGCCGCCGTGGCCGGTGGCATCCCGGTGATCAAGGCGATCCGTGAAGGCCTGTCCGCCAACCGTATCAACTGGGTGGCCGGCATCATCAACGGCACCGGTAACTTCATCCTCACCGAAATGCGCGAGAAGGGCCGTACCTTCGAAGACGTGCTGGCCGAAGCCCAGGCCCTGGGTTACGCCGAAGCCGATCCGACCTTCGACGTGGAAGGCATCGACGCTGCCCACAAGCTGACCATCCTGGCGTCCATCGCCTTTGGTATCCCGCTGCAGTTCGACAAGGCCTACACCGAAGGCATCACCAAGCTGACCACCGCCGACGTGAACTACGCCGAAGCCCTGGGCTACCGCATCAAGCACCTCGGTGTGGCGCGCAGCACCCCGGCCGGTATCGAGCTGCGTGTGCACCCGACACTGATCCCGGCCGACCGCCTGATCGCCAACGTCAATGGCGTGATGAACGCCGTGATGGTCAACGGTGACGCTGCCGGTTCCACCCTGTTCTACGGCGCCGGCGCCGGCATGGAGCCGACCGCTTCGTCTGTGATCGCCGACCTGGTGGACGTGGTGCGTGCCATGACCAGCGACCCGGAAAACCGCGTACCGCACCTGGCCTTCCAGCCGGACTCGCTGTCGGCCCACCCGATCCTGCCGATCGAAGCCTGCGAAAGTGCCTACTACCTGCGCATCCAGGCCAAGGATCATCCGGGCGTGCTCGCTCAGGTGGCCAGCATCCTGTCGGAGCGCGGCATCAACATTGAATCGATCATGCAGAAGGAAGTCGAAGAACAAGACGGCCTGGTGCCCATGATCCTGCTGACCCACCGTGTGCTGGAGCAGCACATCAACGACGCCATCGCCGCGCTTGAAGCGTTGCAGGGCGTGGTTGGGCCGGTGGTGCGGATTCGCGTCGAACACCTGAACTAATCGTTTTGCGGCAAGGGCCCCACGCGTTCGGCGGCCCTTGTTCAAGCATGCTCTAGAGGAGCCAGTCATGCGTTATATCAGCACCCGCGGCCAGGCACCGGCCCTGAATTTCGAAGACGTTCTGCTGGCCGGTCTGGCCACTGACGGCGGCCTGTACGTGCCGGAAAACCTGCCACGCTTCACCCAGGAAGAAATCGCTTCGTGGGCCGGCCTGCCGTACCACGAGCTGGCGTTCCGGGTCATGCGCCCGTTCGTCACCGGCAGCATCCCGGATGCGGATTTCAAGAAGATCCTGGAAGAAACCTACGGCGTGTTTTCCCACAGCGCCATCGCCCCGTTGCGTCAACTGAACGGCAACGAATGGGTCCTGGAGCTGTTCCACGGCCCAACCCTGGCGTTCAAGGATTTCGCCCTGCAACTGCTGGGTCGCCTGCTGGACTACGTGCTGGAAAAACGCGGTGAGCGCGTGGTGATCATCGGCGCTACTTCCGGTGATACCGGCTCGGCGGCGATCGAAGGCTGCAAGCACTGCGAAAACGTCGACATCTTCATCCTGCACCCGCACAACCGCGTGTCGGAAGTGCAGCGTCGGCAGATGACCACGATCTTCGGCGAGAACATCCACAACATCGCCATCGAAGGCAACTTCGATGACTGCCAGGAAATGGTCAAGGCCAGCTTCGCCGACCAGAGCTTCCTCAAGGGCACGCGCCTGGTGGCGGTGAACTCGATCAACTGGGCGCGGATCATGGCCCAGATCGTCTACTACTTCCATGCTTCCCTGCAGTTGGGCGGCCCGGCGCGTTCGGTGTCGTTCTCGGTGCCAACCGGCAACTTCGGCGATATCTTCGCCGGTTACCTGGCACGCAACATGGGCCTGCCGATCAACCAGCTGATCGTCGCCACCAACCGCAACGACATCCTGCACCGCTTCATGAGCGGCAACCAGTACGTCAAGGAAACCCTGCACGCCACACTGTCGCCGTCGATGGACATCATGGTCTCGTCGAACTTCGAACGCCTGCTGTTCGACATGCACGGTCGCAACGGTGCTGCCCTGGCCGGCCTGATGGACAGCTTCAAGCAAGGTGGCGGTTTCAGCGTCGAGCAGGAGCGCTGGACCGAAACCCGCAAGCTGTTCGACTCCCTGGCGGTGGACGACGCAGAAACCTGCGAGACCATCGCTGAAGTCTACGCCCAGACCGGCGAGCTGCTGGACCCGCACACCGCCATTGGCGTCAAGGCCGCGCGCGAATGCCGCCGCAGCCTGGACATCCCGATGGTGATTCTCGGCACCGCGCACCCGGTCAAATTCCCGGAAGCGGTAGAGAAGGCCGGGGTTGGCAAGGCGCTGGAATTGCCGCCGCACCTCACCGACCTGTTTGAGCGTGAAGAGCGTTGCACGGTATTGGCCAATGACCTGAAAGCGGTACAGGCGTTTGTCAGCCAGCATGGCAATCGCGGCAAGCCACTCTGAGCCAACGGCTTTGCGTGGTGGATCAAGCCCGTCTTCGTGACGGGCTTTTTCATTCTGGCGAGCCATACTTGCGCGGCGACCAACAAGAATAATCAAGGAAACCCAACCGGTGTATTTATCGACCCGAGCACACGCGTGGCTGGCATGTGTGCTGCTGCTTGGCCATGGTTCGGCAAGCCTCGCGGCTGTCAGCCTGCCGTTCAAGCTGGTGCCGGCGTTCATTGCCCTGGAGCCCATGCCCCTGACGGTCAGCGAGCAGCAATGGCTGGCGGCCCATCGGCCACTGAGAGTGGGCATTTCGATTGATGACTATCAGCCGATCGATATCACCCGCGACCGCAATCGCTACCAGGGCATCAGCGCCGATTACCTGAGCCTGATCGGCGCGCGTCTGCATGCACCGATGCAAGTCCTGGGTTTTGCCGAGCGGGCGCAGGCGGTGGAGGCCCTGCGGAGCGGCGCCATCGATATTCTCACCAGTGCCAACGGTTACGAGCGTGATGTGTCGGGGTTGCGCTTTACCGAAGACTACATGCCGGACCGCTCGGTGGTGGTCGTGCGCCGGGATGACAGCACCCAGAACGAGGACCTCAAGGACAAGAAGCTGGTGTTGCTGGACGGTTACGCCAACGTCAAGAACGTCCATCAGGCGTATCCCGGCAGCCACATCATGCTGGCACCGAATCTCTACAGTGGCCTCGAAGCGCTGAAGCAAGGTGATGCCGATGCGTTTATCGGCAACGAAGTGATCGTGCGCGCCTATAAATCGCTACGGCCCTACCTGGGCTTGCAGATCAAGGTGGAAAGCCGGCTGGCGCCCATCGGCTTTGCCTTTGCCACGCGGGAGGCCGACCCGCTGTTGGGGACGCTGATGGACCGGGCGCTGGCGAGTATTGATGAGTCTGTGCGGCGGGAGATCCTTGCGCGCTGGACCACCGGACTGGGGGTGGGCATTGCCGCCGAGCGCATCGCCTTGTCGGCCCCGGAGCGGGCCTGGGTACTTCAGCATCCGCATGTGGTGGTGGCGTCCCAGCAACTGTCTCCCTATGTATTCAAGGACAAGGACGGCCAGTGGGTGGGGCTGAATGTGGACTTGCTCAACCGCATTTCACGCATGACCGGCCTGCAGTTCGTGATGGAGGAAGTGTCCTCCACGGCACAGACCCTGGGGTTGCTGGAAACGGGCAGGGCGGACATGAACACCACCCTGGCCGAAAATCAGGAGCGCAAGGCCTTTCTCGATTTCAGCCATGGGTTCGGGGGCTCAGGCTGGGTGTTTATCCAGCGCGCTGACGCACCGCCAGTGGCCAGTTTGAGCGAGCTTTCAGGCAAGGTGCTGGCGCTGCCGGCACGCCATGTCCTGGAGGGGTACATTCGTCGCGAGCACCCCGGGATCAAGCTGCAATCGGTGGATAACTACGTCCAGGCCCGTGAGCTGGTAACGCAGGGTCGCGCGGCGGCGACTATCCAGAGTGAAGTGGAAGTGCAAAGTTACCCGGCCGATGAGTTGCGCATCGGCCGCAGTGTCGAGGGCAAGTGGTCGGCCAACAGCCTGTCGGTGCGCAAGGATCAACCGGAACTGCTGAGCATTTTGAACAAGGCGCTGGAAGCGCTGCCGGTCGCGGAATTGAGCGCCCTTCGTTTGCGTTGGCTGGGGAGCGTACCCGTCCCGGTGCCGGCCTGGCAGCGTGTGCCGCCATGGGCCTACTGGACGGTCGCCATGGCGCTGCTGTTTGTGCTGGTGTCCCTGGCCTGGAACAGCCGGCTCAAGCGCCAGATTCGCCAGCGCCTCCAGGCCGAGCAGCGGCTCAACGACCAGTTGGCGTTCAAGCGCGCGCTGCTGGACGGCATGCCCAACCCGGTATTCGTGCGTGATCTGGAAGGACGCCTGGTGACCTGCAACACCAGCTATGAACAACAGTTGAACACCCGGCGCGAGCAGATCCAGGGCCTGACACTGATGGAAAGCGGGCTGATGCCTGACGCTACGGCCGCGCGCCTGCATGCCGGCCACATGGAGCAATTGGCGAGCCAGCAGTCGCTGTTCGTCGACCGACAGCTGGAGTTCAATGGCGGGGCGTTTCATGTGTATCAGTGGACGGTGCCGTTCTTCGACGCCAAGGGCCAGCTCCAGGGTTTGCTCGGTGGCTGGGTCGATATCAACGAGCGCAAGGTCCTGGAGCTCCAGCTGATGGATGCGCGGCAGGCCGCTGACGAAGCGAACTACGCAAAAAGCGCGTTTCTCTCGACCCTGAGCCACGAGATTCGCACGCCGATGACCGCCATTATCGGTCTGCTCGAGCTGGAGCAGGAGCGTGCCCTGGCTGAAGGCAAGCCAGTGTCTGAAGCCCTGCGAGTGGCCCATCGCTCGGCGCGTGAGTTGATCGCCCTGATGGGCGACAGCCTGGACCTGGCCAAGATTGAAGCCGGTCATCTGCAACTGGCGCCGCAGGCCACTGACTTGAAAGGTTTCTTCGAGGGCATACAGCGCTTGTTCGAACCCATGGCGCAGAAAAAGGGCCTTCACCTGACCCTGGCATTCGACCCGAGCGCGCAAGGGTATTACTGGTTCGACCCGCTGCGCCTGCGTCAGGTTATCCATAACCTGTTGGGCAACGCGCTCAAGTTCACCTCGCGCGGCGAGGTTCGGGTCAGTGTTGCGCGCAAGCTTGACCCGGCGGGGGCCGAATATTTGCAGCTGTGTGTGGAGGACAGCGGGCCGGGCATTGGCGTCGAGCAGCAGGCGCGAGTGTTCAAGCCGTTTATCCAGGTCAGCGCGCGGACGGCTGCCGAGCACGGCGGCACGGGACTGGGCTTGAGCATCTGCCAGCAACTGGTGGAATTGATGGGAGGCAGCATCACCCTGAGCAGCGTGGTGGGAGAGGGCACGGTGGTGTGCATCGACCTGTACCTGGATCGGGTCAGCAGTGACGACGTGCCAGCATCTGCGGGTGTACCGCTGCTGGTGGCCGGCCGCAACCTGTCGGTGTTGGTGGTGGATGACCTGCCGGCCAATCGGCTGGTGCTGGTTCAGCAGTTGCAGTTCCTGGGTCATCAAGTAGTGGCCGTCGACTCGGCCGAAGCGGCCTTGCAGCGTTGGCATCATGAGGTGTTTGACGTCCTGGTCACCGATTGCAATATGCCGGGCATGTCCGGCTACGCCTTGAGTGAGGCCATCCGCCGGCTGGAAGCCCAGGAGCAACGGCCACGCCTGGCGCTGGTGGGTTGCACGGCGAATGCCCTGGATGATGAACAGCAGCGCTGCCGGGAGGCGGGAATGGATGAACTGCTGGTCAAGCCCGTGACCCTTGAGCACTGGACGCGTGTGCTCGCCCGCGTCGTGCCTGCACGCTCTTTCAGCATCCAGACCCTGCGCACCATGACCCAGGCCGACGGACCGGTTTTGCAGCGGATGCTGCAGGAGCTGGCGAGGAGCCTTGAGCAGGAGCATAACCTGATGGCCTCCGCCATGGCGGACCACGACCAGGTCCGGCTGGCCGCCTCGCTGCACCGCCTGAAGGGCATATGCTGCCTGGTGGATGCGTTGCCGCTGGCCAAGGCCTGTGTGGCGCTGGAAGGGTGTATTCGGGAGCAGCGCAACGCTGAGGTTGAACTGCACTGGTTAGCGCTGCGCGAAGCATTGATCGAATTCCAGGTCGAGCTTGAGGCTTATCTGGACCCGTCCGAATAAGACATGTCCTATGGGGAAGGCGCGGGGTTTTTATTAGTCTGTGCACCCTCGCTTCTCCCCGGTAACGTTTTTCATGCGCTCCCTCAACGTCCTGATCCTCGAAGATAACCCGTTCCAACTGATGGCCCTGCATCAGATGCTCAACGCCAACGGCGTATTCAATGTACGCACGGCCGAAACGGTCGACGCCGCTCGCCAGTCACTGGAGAGCAAGGGCGCGGTGGACATCGCGATTTGCGATCTGTACCTGGAGCAGGGTGATGGCCTTGAGCTGATTCGGGAAATGGCCGAGCGCCGCCAGGCTCAGGTGTTGATCCTGCTGAGCAACGCCGAGCCGGATGTGCTGGAAGGCGTGGCGCACATGGCCCGACAGTTGGGGCTCAACGTGCTCGGCTGCCTGCCCAAACCGGCGTCGGCAACGCTGATCGGGAAAGTCCTCGAGGCGTGCCGGGAACGCTTGCGGCCCGGGCCGCCGGTGGTGTCCTGGGAGCGGGTGCGCCAGTTGCTGGACTTGAGCGAATCCGAGCAGTTGCCGCCTTCGGAGGATCTGAGCCAGGCCGCAATCGCCCGCTGCGGCACGGTCTGGTATCAGCCCATTGTCAGCCAGGCGGGCGCGTTGCAAGGTGTTGAAGCGCTGGCCCGCTGGCAGCTTCCTGACGGCGAGTTGCTGTTGCCTGACGCGTTTCTGCCGGTGCTGGAGTTTGCCGGAATGGAAGAGGCGTTTACCTGGCACGTGCTGGAACAAGCGCTGGGCCAGGCGGCACACGTCATGCGCGAAACCGGGCAGGTGCTGCCGGTGGCGGTGAATATCCCGGGGCGGATGCTGGAGCGTCCGCACTTTCCCCAAGTGCTGCAAGGCTTGCTGCAACTTCACGGCGTGCCCGCCCGTGGCCTGACCCTGGAACTGGTGGAAACCTCGCGCCTGAACACCGACAGCGCCCACGTCACCGGCTTGCTGCGTTTGCGGATGATGGGGTGCAAGCTTTCCATCGGTGATTTCGGCGTGGGCGGCACCAGCCTGCAACGCTTGCTGGAATTGCCCTTCAGCGAATTGAAGATCCCGCCGGCGTTTGCCAGCGGCATGGCCAGGGACGATCGCAAGGCGGCAGTGGTTGCCGGCGCCATGAGCATGGCGAGGCGACTGGGTGTGGGTGTGGTGGTGACCGGGGTTGAAAGCGCCGCCGACTATCACGCGGTGAGTGAACTGGGGGCTGCGTGGTTGCAAGGCTGCTTTATCGCCGGCCCCATGGACGCCGAGGCGCTGAAGCAGTGGATCGCGTTTCAGGCTAGGCCAGCCCGTGTTCCTGCACATAGATAAACAGCGCGGCGTCGTTGCTCAGGCCCAGCTTGCGCATGGCGCTGACCTTTTGTGCACTGACGGTTTGCTTGCTGCGATGAAGATTCGCGGCGATCTCGCCTACCGTCAGGCCGCCGGCCAGCAGGCGGATGACTTCCAGTTCACGGGGTGATAGTTGATCCTGGGAGTGCACACGCTCGACGCCTGCCAGGTTCAGTGACTGACTGATGGTCTGGGCCACATAACGTCGCTGCTGGCGCACCTGACGGATTGCTTCAGGCAATTCGTCTGCGAGACTGGCCTTGCTCAGCAGGCCCATGACACCCAACTCCAGGATGGCGTGGAACAGGCCGGCGTTGTTCAGCATGGTCACCACCACGATGGGCAGGCCCGGGTGATGCCGGCGCAGTTGTTCGATCAGGCGCAAGCCGTCGGCCTGGGGCTCGGCGGGCATCATGAAGTCGGTCACCAGAATGTCGCAGGCACAACGTTGCAGCAGTTCGCCAAGGGCCAGGGGTGAGTTGGCTTCACCGACGATGGTTAGCCTCTCGTCACGTTCCAGGACCGCCCGCAGACCGATGAGGAAAATCGGGTGGTCGTCGGCGAGGACGATGCGCAATGGCTTGTCAGACGTTTCGTTCAATACAGGCTCCCAGGGTAATTTGGGGATTCTAGCCTGTTAACGCAGGAGAGGGTCTGAAGGTGCGGTTTACAAAGGTGTAAAAAACGCCGCGTCCCCGTCCGTGGGGCAGCGGCGTTTTTCGTTTCTGGCAGGCCCGGTCGGAGTGATCGTTTAGGCGAGTAGTTTCTGAGCCACTGCCATTACGGTTCCGACAGCCGTGAAGAAGCCGATGGCGATACCAACGGGATACCAGAAATTCTCTCGGGTTATCTTGTGGGATTCTGCGTTTAGCTTGTGTTGCTCGGCATAAATTCTGGATATGTCGGCGTGAATCTTCTCTAGTATTGCCTGCTCTTTTTCGTGTTCCAGCATGGTCTTCGTCCTTCGCAACGGGGCCTTTTGGTATGCGCTGTTTATCGATGTGCCGGCATGATCAGCGCTCATCGAGTATAGGATTCACCCTCGGCATCAGCGCCAAAACGGCAACTCATTGAGTAAGCAGTTATGTGCTGCCGTTTTTTGCTTGTCATGTTGCAAGCGCATGCTGGACACGTCATCCCCGGCAACCCTTGAAAGACGAAAAAGCGAACTTTCCTACGACGCAAATAGTCACTTAGGATAGATGCAGCTCCCGTTTACACGATTGTTTCCGAACTATTGAGTGGTGATCGAGATGGAAAGTATCAGCCTATTGCTCGGTGAAGCACTGAGCCCTTATCAGGTCACGCTGACCGCCTCGGGTGTGCAGGGCGAATGCCTGGTGACCGTAAAGAATCCGGCCGGTGCCATCGTGGTCGAACGAGAAGTCGACCAGGCACAATTGACCGACAAGCGTGCATTGGTGGATGTGGTGGACTGTTTGCACCGCGACTTGATGATTGCCGAAGGACGCCTGGAACCCTCGGTCATGGCGGCCCTGCGTAATGCGGCCCTGACTCGGCCGATTGCCTGCGCATGAAGATTTATTTTTGTTGGGAACCTTCCTACGGCAAGGTGAGTCAGATTTTGTAACAGCGAGATCAAGCATTGTGCTCCGGTGCTTGTGGCTCGTTGTTACTGGTCTTTTTAGGCCCTTATTAACCCCGAGTTGTCTCCCCACTGCTCGGGGTTTCTTTTTGCCTGCGATTTGTCATGGGCTCGGGGCATCCTGGAAAAACGTCGGGTGGTCTTGCAGGTATTGCTCACGCATGACCGGGTCGAGCCATGAGGCGTAGGACTGTCGCAGTTGCTCCTGCGGGATCTCGCGCAGCACCTGATTGATCCGCTCGATAGCCGTGCGGCCTGAGGCGTTATCCGTGCAGGCAATCCGGGTCAGTTGATAGGGCGGGGTGCCTTTGATGGGGTAGAAGATCAGCTCCTGTGGATCAATGCCTTGTTGCAGTGCCTGGTAGCGCACTTCTGTCCAGTAACCCAGCACCGCTTCCAGCCGCCCCTTTCGTTGCATCTGCAGCAGGCTGCCGAGGGCGTCATTGCCGTAATGTGGCGCCAGTTTATGAGCACTGGTGTGCTTCAGCGCTTCATCGATGATGGCGCCGTAGCTGCGTTCGGCGATGATGCCAAGGCGCGCATCTCGTGCATTCAAAAATGCCTCCAGGTCGAACAGTCCATCCACCACAAACGGCGCCAGCAGCGCCCGCTGACCCTGGCGGATCGTCACCCCGTTGCTCACGGCCGCGAAGGCCTGGGCGGAAAACACGATGGTTTTAGCGCGCTCCGCCGTCCACAGCAGGGACGGGTCGCAGGTAAGCGTGCCGGGGTCGCGGAGCATCTGCATGCCGCGCGCGCGGTTCACGTGGAGGATCTGATGTCGATACTCCGGCATGTGTTCGGCGAGTATCGGCAGCAGTTGGTCGAGGGCGCCCTGGCCTTTTTGCGGGCCTTCGAAAATCGTCACTGGCGGCAGGTCACGCAACAACCAGATCAAGGTTTCCTGGGCCTGGCTCGACAGTGGCCAAGTCCCGAGCAGTGAACCCAGGAGGCAGAGTCGAATGATGAAGCGCCGGCCCATCAGATCGCGCCGTTCTCACGCAGGCGGGCAATGGCGGCCGCGTCGTAGCCCAATTCAGCGAGCACCACGCTGTTGTGCTCGCCCAGCTGCGGTCCGACCCATTCACAACTGCCCGGTGTGTCCGACAGTTTGGGCACGATGCCGGGCATCTTGAAGTCCTTGCCGCCCGGGAGCTGCGCCTTGAGGAACATCTCGCGGGCGAGAAATTGCGGGTCTCCCAGCATGTCTTCCGCGCTGTAGATACGGCTGGCGGGCACTTCGGCCTTGTTCAACTGTTCCACCACTTGCTCAAGCGGCAGCGAGTTGACCCAGCGATCAATCACCCCGTACAACTCATCGCGCCGGCTGTCGCGGCCATCGTTGCTGGCCAGTGCCGGGTCGTTGGCCAGGTCGTCGCGACCAATGGCTGACATGAAGCGCTTGAAGATCGCGTCGCCATTGGCGCCGATCTGCACATGCTTGCCATCTTTGCTGGTGTGGATCGAGGAGGGCGTGATGCCGGGCATGATGTTGCCGGTGCGCTCGCGGATAAAGCCGAACACGTCGAACTCCGGGATCATGCTCTCCATCATCGCAAAGATCGCCTCATACAGCGCCACATCCACCACCTGGCCGAGCCCGCCATTCACTTCACGATGACGCAGGGCCATCAGCGCCCCGATCACGGCCCACAACGCCGCGATCGAGTCCCCGATGGAAATCCCGGTGCGCACCGGCGGGCGGTCCTCGAAACCGGTGATGTAACGCAGGCCCCCCATGGATTCGCCCACCGCGCCAAACCCAGGCTGGTCCTTCATCGGCCCGGTCTGGCCAAAGCCCGAGAGGCGCACCATCACCAGTTTCGGGTTCAGGGCGTGCAAGGTTTCCCAGCTCAGGCCGAGCTTTTCCAGCACGCCAGGGCGAAAGTTCTCAATCAAAATGTCGGCATCCGCCAACAGTTGCTTGAGGATCGCCAGGCCGTCCGGGTGTTTCAGGTTCAGGGTCAGGGATTTCTTGTTGCGCGCCTGCACAAACCACCACAGCGAGGTGCCTTCATACAGCTTGCGCCACTTGCGCAGCGGGTCGCCGCCATCCGGGGATTCGACCTTGATCACCTCGGCGCCGAACTCGGCGCAGATGCGCGACGCAAACGGGCCGGCGATCAAGGTGCCGAGTTCGATGACTTTCAGGCCGGCAAGTGGTTTGGCGGTAAACGACATGAGGAACCTTTCGGGCAGGGCAGGGATGTGAGCCTTTTAACATAGGCGAGTGGCGCAGTGATAAGGATGATGCAGCGCAGTATTCGTTGAATCACCTCGCCATCGGTTAGACTTGCCGCCTTTCCCTGTCTCTAGAAGTCCGTTCATGGCCCAGCCGTCCACGACCTACAAGTTTGAACTCAACCTCACCGACCTTGACCGTTCGGTGTACGAGAGCGTCAAGCAGACCATCGCCCGCCACCCTTCGGAAACCGAAGAGCGCATGACCGTGCGTTTGCTGGCCTACGCGCTTTTCTACAACGAGCAGCTGTCTTTCGGTCGTGGCCTGTCAGATGTAGACGAGCCGGCGCTGTGGGAAAAAAGCCTGGATGATCGCGTCCTGCACTGGATCGAAGTCGGCCAGCCGGACGCGGACCGCCTGACCTGGTGTTCCCGCCGTACCGAACGCACGACCTTGCTGGCCTACGGCAGCTTGCGCGTCTGGGAAGGCAAAGTGGTGCCGGTGGCGAAGAACCTGAAAAACGTGAGCATCGCCGCCGTCCCCCAGGAAATCCTGGAAGTGCTGGCCAAGGACATGCCCCGGGTGATCAAGTGGGACGTGATGATCAGCGAAGGCACGATCTTCGTGACCGATGACCGTGGGCAGCACGAAGTCCAGCTGGAATGGCTGGCTGGCGAGCGCGGCTGAAACGTCGATAACTGATTGGACGCTGGTCGAGTGTGGGAGCTGTCGAGCTTCAGCGAGGCTGCGATGCAGGCGCTGCGGTCTGACAGGTACACCGAGGTGATCCCATCGCAGCCTCGCTGGGGCTCGACAGCTCCTACAAGGGATCACCGCTAATTTTCAACATTAAAGAGAAGCTTCCGTCACCCCATGCGTATCGATCCTCGCCCGTTGCCCGCCGTCCTGCCATTCCTCGGTGAATTGCCACCGTTGTTGACCCGTCTCTACGCCGCACGCGGGGTGCAATCGGAAGCCGAGCTGGATAAAAGCCTGGCGCGGCTGATCCCGTATCAGCAGCTCAAGGGCATCGATGCCGCGGTGGACTTGCTGGTGACGGCCCTGGAGCAGCGCCAGCGGATCCTGATCGTGGGTGACTTCGACGCCGACGGCGCCACCGCCAGCACCGTGGGCACCCTGGGCCTGCGCTTGTTGGGCGCCGCCCATGTCGACTACCTGGTGCCCAACCGTTTCGAATACGGCTACGGCCTGACCCCGGAAATCGTCGCCGTGGCCCTGCAGCGCCAGCCACAGCTGCTGATCACCGTGGACAACGGTATCTCCAGCGTCGAAGGCGTGGCGGCCGCGAAAGCGGCGGGGCTCAAGGTGCTGGTTACCGACCACCACTTGCCGGGCGACGAACTGCCCGCAGCCGACGCCATCGTCAACCCGAACCAGCCGGGCTGTGAATTCCCCAGCAAGGCCCTGGCCGGTGTGGGCGTGATCTTCTACGTGCTGATGGCCCTGCGTGCGCGCTTGCGCAGTTTGGGTTGGTACGAGAACAAGCCGCAGCCGAATATCGGCGAACTGCTGGACCTGGTGGCCTTGGGCAGCGTGGCCGACGTGGTCCCGCTGGACGCCAACAATCGCATCCTGGTCTACCAGGGCCTGGAACGCATTCGCGCCGGTCGTGCCCGGCCGGGGATCAAGGCGATCCTCGAAGTGGCCAAGCGCGATCACGCCCGCATCACCTCCACCGACCTTGGTTTTATCCTGGGCCCGCGCCTGAACGCCGCCGGGCGCCTGGATGACATGAGCCTGGGTATCGAGTGCCTGCTCACCTCGGATTTCGCCGCCGCCCGGGAAATGGCCGCGCAACTGGACGGCATGAACCAGGACCGCAAGTCCATCGAACAAGGCATGCAGCGCGAGGCCCTGGCCCAGCTCAAGGACTTGCCGGTGGAGTCGATGCCGTATGGCTTGTGCCTGTTCGACCCGGAATGGCACCAGGGCGTGATCGGCATCCTTGCCTCGCGCATGAAAGAGCGTTACTTCCGCCCGACCATCGCCTTTGCCGACGCCGGTGACGGCCTGCTCAAGGGCTCCGGGCGCTCCGTGCCGGGTTTTCATATTCGTGACGCGCTGGCCGTGGTGGCCAGCCAGCACCCAACGCTGATCGCCAAGTACGGCGGCCACGCCATGGCGGCAGGTCTTACCTTGCCCGAGGCCAACTTCCCACTGTTCGCCGAGGCCTTTGACGCCGAAGTGCGTCGGCAACTGCGCGAAGAAGACCTGACGGGCCGGCTGCTGTCCGACGGCACCCTCGCGGTTGAAGAGTTTCACCTGGAACTGGCCCGCGCCCTGCGGAACGCCGGGCCGTGGGGCCAGCATTTCCCAGAGCCGTTGTTTCACGGGGTGTTCCAACTGGTGGAGCAGCGCGTCGTCGGCGAGCGCCATCTGAAGGTGGTGCTCAAGAGCGAGTGTGGATCGGTGAAGCTCGATGGCATTGCTTTCGGCATCGACCGCGAGATCTGGCCCAACCCCACCATTCGCTGGGTGGAACTGGCCTACAAGCTCGACGTGAACGAGTTCCGTGGCCAGGAAACCGTGCAACTGATGATCGCGCATATCGAGCCGCGCTGAACCCTGTGCAATCCTCTGTTGTCGACTAGTCTCTAAGCACTGTGTGATCGGTCTTGTGACCTTGTCTTATTTCAGCCCGCCGGGGACGGGTTTTTCGTCGACCTTTCAAACAGAACCCTGGAGCCTGCCCACTGCATAAAAGAGGTGCCCCATGAGTCTGCTGCTTGAACCCTATACCCTGCGCCAACTGACCCTGCTCAACCGCATCGCCGTGTCACCAATGTGCCAGTATTCCAGCGTCGATGGCCTGGCCAATGACTGGCACCTGGTGCACCTCGGCAGCCGTGCCGTCGGTGGCGCCGGGCTGATCTTTACCGAAGCCACCGCCGTGACTGCCGATGGCCGCATCACCGCCCAGGACCTGGGCCTGTGGAACGACGAACAGATCGAACCGCTGCAACGCATCACGCGCTTTATCAATGCCCAGGGCGCGGTGGCGGGCATTCAACTGGCCCACGCCGGGCGCAAAGCCAGCACGCACCGGCCATGGATCGGCAAGCACGGCAGCGTCAAGCCGGAAGACGGTGGCTGGGTGCCGGTGGGCCCCTCGCCGATTGCCTTCGATCCGCAGCACACTTCACCCAAGCAACTCGATGAAGGGCAGATTCAGCAAGTGATCGCTGACTTCGTCGCTGCCGCCAAGCGCGCGTTGACCGCCGGTTTCAAAGTGGCGGAAATCCATGCCGCCCATGGCTACCTGTTGCATCAATTTCTTTCGCCCCTGAGCAACCAGCGCCAGGACCAGTACGGCGGCTCGTTCGAAAACCGCATCCGCCTGGTGCTGCAAGTGACCACGGCGGTGCGTGAGGCCTGGCCGCAAGAGCTGCCGCTGTTTGTGCGGGTCTCGGCCACCGATTGGGTCGAGGACGGCTGGAACCCGGATGAAACCGTCGAACTGGCGCGCCGCCTGAAAGACCTGGGCGTCGACCTGATCGACGTCTCCTCGGGTGGCACCGCGGCCAATGCGGAAATTCCTACCGGGCCCGGCTACCAGACCCGCTTTGCCGAGCGTGTGCGCAAAGAGTCGGGAATCGCCACCGGCACCGTGGGCATGATTACCGAGCCCGCCCAGGCCGAGCACATCTTGCGCACCTGCCAGGCCGATATCATTTTCCTCGCCCGTGAACTGTTGCGTGACCCGTACTGGCCACTGCATGCCGACGATGACCTTGGCGGGCGCAAAGCGACCTGGCCGGCGCAGTATCAGCGGGCTACGCATCGCGACCAGCCGATTCATGAGTCGGACTTGCGGGATTAACCTTGCGCAGGAAAACGCCTGAAGCTACTGTCGAAACTATGACTCTATTACTGAACGCCTCGATTATTCCCACCCTCCAGGAGAGGGTGGGCTGACGCGTGCTGGAAAAGCATGAAAAACCCGCCCTTGAACCGGCGGGTTTTTTATTGCTCGCCGATCACCGGCCAAACTCTGCGACACAAGGAGAAGCTCATGTTGCATCTGATCTGCGGCAAAATCGCAGCCGGTAAATCGACCCTGACCCAGCAGTTGTCGCAAGCCCCACAGACGGTATTGATCAGCGAGGATGAGTGGCTGTCACGCCTTTATCCCGGACAGATCCAGGCTCTGGGCGACTACGTGCGCTGCACCGGCGACCTGCGCGATGCGTTGACGGCCCATATCATCTCGTTGCTCAAGGCCGGCGTCTCGGTGGTGCTGGATTTTCCCGCCAACACCCTGGCCAGTCGCCGCTGGATGCGCTCATTGTTCGAAGGCGCAGGCGCTGACCATCAATTGCACTACCTGGATGTGCCGGACGAGGTCTGCAAGGCACGCCTGCGTGCGCGCAACGCGGAGGGTACCCACGCGTTCGAAACCAGTGACGCCCAGTTCGACTTGATCACCGGCTATTTCGAAGCACCGACACCTGCGGAAGGCTTCAACCTTGTTCACCATCAACCCTTGGAAGCACAGCATGTTGATCAAGTGTGACCTGACCGAAAAGGACCTGCCGTTGCTGGCGCTGATTGACCGTACCGAACGGATCGAGGCGTGCTATCGCGTGGAGCACGGCGAGTTGCTGCTGTACCCCGAGCACCACGACATGCGCGGCTGGCCCGAAGGCGAAGCCGAGCAGGATGCCGTGGCCTTGCAGGCGTGCCTGAAGCGCGGCGGGTGGCTGCACGGTGTGTTTGACGATGCAAAGCTGCTGGCGGCCGTGGTAGTGGACAACCGGGTTATCCTCAACCAGGGCCTGCGTATGCGCCAGCTCAAATTCCTGCATGTGAGCCATGGGGCCCGTGGCCTGGGCCTGGGTGGCCAGCTGTTTGCCCTGGCCTGTGAACACGCCCGCGCAGCTGGGGCCGAGGCGTTGTACGTATCGGCCACGGAATCGCGCAATACGGTGGAGTTCTATCTGCGGCTCGGCTGCCGGTTGCTCAAGCAGCCGGATCCCGAGCTGTTTCAGCAGGAGCCGCACGACATCCACCTGTACCGGCCGCTTGTGGGATAACGCTGTAGGTCATTGCCCTGCAAGCGTTTTTTTAAGTGATTACTCTAAAAAAGTCCCACGCCCGGCAAGATAGTTTCTACGCTTAAGGTAAGCATGATTTCTGGCCCAGGAAATCAGCTTGTTGATCCTCGCAGGTCGCATCGCGGGATGGGGTTATGGGCAACCAGGAGCAGTTGATTGATACGAGGAGACAGTCCATGGCCAAGTCTTATGGTGTAGCGGGGGTGTTGTCGTCTTTTCTGGCCCGCAGGATGTCGCTGCGCAGCCGACGCCTGAGTTCGGACGAAGAGCAATTGCTGGAACAGTACCGCGCCCTGACCGAGAGTGATCAGGTGGCGATGCGGTACTTGATTGGGGCGATGAAGAGTATTTCGCGGTTCTGAAGATCCCGAAGGGGCGTTCCCACGCGAGCGTGGGAACGTTCGGTATCAGGTGTACTTGCGCTTGTCTGGTGCAGGTGGGAAGTATTGGTACAGCCAGGTTTCGCTCAAGGTGCGGTCCTGGGTGCGGATGAACAGCCGCAGTTCAACCGGCTCGACGCTGTCGCTGGTCGGGTACCAGTCAAACAGAATTCGATAGCCCTTGATGGCATCCAGTACCAACACGCTGAAGTCTTTGACCTCACCATGGGAGCAGGTCACCACCGGCTCGATCCCGGTGCCTTCAGGCAAACGATCCAGCCCGCCGCCGTTGAAGTCCACGGCAAAGCGCCGCGCCCAGACTTCGGGGTAGTGCTCGCCCGGCGCCCAACCTTCGGTGAAACCGCCCATGCCCGAACGGGTGGCATTGACCTGCGCCAGTGGCGTGCTGACCGGCGGCAGGGCGCTCCAGTAGAGCTTGTAGCCGTAGTTCAGGGATTCGCCGGCAGCGACGGGCTTCTTCGGGGTCCAGAAGGCCACGATGTTGTCCAGGGTCTCGCCGGTTGTAGGAATTTCCAGCAGATCGATAGAGCCTTCGCCCCACGCAGTAGTAGGTTCTACCC
Source organism: Pseudomonas sp. C6002 (assembly GCF_013385805.1). Taxonomy (NCBI): domain Bacteria; kingdom Pseudomonadati; phylum Pseudomonadota; class Gammaproteobacteria; order Pseudomonadales; family Pseudomonadaceae; genus Pseudomonas; species Pseudomonas sp. C6002. Next base: position 208,459 of record NZ_JACAPH010000014.1, read on the forward strand.
ACAGGCTTGGGCGTTTGCTGTACCAGTCCACCGTGTCCTGATAGCTGGCGAACTCATGATCGGTCTGCACCAGGCCGAAGCCTTTCGGGTCGGTGTCGGCAAACGCGTTGAATTGCAGGGTAGCCGGGTTGTTCAGCGGGCGGCAGATCCACTCGCCATTGCCGCGCCACATGGCCAGGCGATCCGAGTCGTGGATTTGCGGGTGAATGGTGTCGCACATCCGCCGCTCAACGGTGCCGCAGCTGAACATGCTGGTCATCGGTGCGATGCCCAGTTGCTCGATGGCGGTACGCGCATTGATATGGGCGTCGATGGCCATTACCACCTGGTTGGCCTGGCAGTCGATATCGAAGCGATAGGCACCAGTGGCGCTCGGCGAATCCAGCAGGGCGTAGACCACGAAGCGGGTGCTGTCCTTGTCCGGGGTTTCGAACCAGAACTTGGTGAAGTCCGGGAATTCCTCGCGCTTTTTCGCGTAGGTGTCGATGGCCAGGCCGCGTGCGGAAAGGCCGTACTGGCCGGTGGAATCCACCGCACGGAAGTAGCTGGCGCCGAGGAAGGACAGCACGTCGTGGCGGTCCAGTTCCGGGGCCTTGAACAGCTTGAAGCCGGAGAAACCCAGGTCGCCGGTCAACTGCTTGGTGTCTACCGTGGTTTTTTCATAGTTGAACAGCGAAGGGCGGAAGTGCACCTCGCGGGCCTGGCGGGTTTTCGGGTCGACGCTGTACATGCGCACCGGCGTCTTGAAGCCCATGCCGACGTGGAAGAACTGCACGTCCAGTTGGCCGTTCAATTCTTTCCACAGCGAATGCTTGCCGTCGTAGCCGATGGCGTTGAAATTCTGCGGGGTCATGGTCGCCAGGGTCGGCGGCAATACCTGCTTGGTGTCCTGGTAGCGATTGCTTGCCAACTGCTTGGCCTGGATCTTCAGGGCCTCGAAATCGAAGGACTGGGCCTCGCCATCAGCGGCGCGGTTGCCCGCCCAGGCCTGGGCGGCCAGCAGGCCACTGGCCGACAGACCGGTGTAAGCCGCGATGGCCATGGACGCTTTGAGCAAATTCCTGCGGTGCATAAATACAACCTGTCGTGAACAATCCCGCGCCGTTCCTGGCACGTGCTGGATCAAGGGAAACGGTTCGGACATGCCTTCGGCCAAACGCAACGGACATTAAACAGATGCCAAATAGCTTAAGCGGTTCGGTGCGCAAGGAAAAATGATTGATGGCGGGTTGATGGCGCTGCATATGAAACAAGACGTTTCTGTGGAAACCGTGTGGCGAGGGAGCTTGCTCCCGTTGGGTCGCGCAGCGACCCCAGGTCAGGCGATCGAGATCCTTCAGGGATATCTCGAGCGCCTGGTTTGGGGCTGCTGCGCAGCCCAGCGGGAGCAAGCTCCCTCGCCACAATAATCTCTTCCTTCAGGAACGCCGGGATCAGCCCACTTCGCCTACCGCTCGATACGCCTCATCAATCGCCGCATGGGCATACGCGCTCCACGCGGCATCCGAGTTGGCGATGCTCACATGTCCCACCGGCTGGCGCGCCAGGTCCTTCAGTTTTTCGCTTTCATCGGCATCGTCAAACAAGCTGTTGGAGAAGGTCGCATAGCCGTGTGACCAACGGTTGACAGTGATCGCCAGAATGTCGGTCTGGTGGTTGAAGCCACCCGGGCCGAGCATGCGCTGCAGTTGGTCGCGCAGTTGCGCTTCCAGTTGTTCAAACGTCTGCCCGTACAACTTGCCCCGCCCGGCGCGGGCCTGGTCGCGGCCGTTCATGCCGCTGTTGGGGCTGGTGGGCACGTACACCATGTGCAAACCAATCGGCTGCGTCGGGTCGCGCGGGTGCTCGTAGCCGCCCATGCTCACCGGGTAATCCAGCTTGATCCGGCTGTAAGGCTGGGTCGCTGCATAAATCTCGTGCACCCCCAGCTTCTGGAACGACGTCCAGTTGCGCACCACCACTTTGGTGTAGACCAGCGGGTACTTCACGTTCTGGCTCAGGGCCTGGGCTTGTTCTGCCGGCAGATCGCGCAGCAGGTACGGGATCATCATGTTGTAGCAGGCCAGGATGCAGCGTTTGCCGCGGACCTGTGCGAGTTGGCCGCCACGGCTGTAGCCGATGTGCACACCGTCACCGACGTTACGCACACTGACCGCAGTGCTGTTCAAACGCACCCGCACCGGCGTCCTGGGCTGATCAAGCCTGGCGTAGTCAAACGGCGCCAGCACGATGTCATCCATGGTGTGCCCCGGTGCCACTGCCGGAATCAGGCTGCGCACCAGCAATCGTGCCAGCGAGGCGTTGCCGTCGGGGAAGTGGTAGATGTAGGGTTCTTCCATTTCTGCGGCGGCTTCTTCGCTGATCGGTGCCAGGTTCATTCCGCCGAAGCCAGGGAAACCCACGCTATAGGCATCAGCCGACGCCACCGCGTCGATACTCAAGGCCATGAAGTCGTTGGTGCGGCTTTGGAAGTACTTCACCGCGCCTTCCGAGAGTCCTACGTTCTTGAGCAGGAAATCGCGGTAGCTGGTGGTCGCGAGGTACTCGGCCTTTTCCTCGGCAGTCTTGCCCGGCAGGTAATCCTTGGGCGCGACGTGCAAGGCAATCAGCGCCTGACGGTCGGTTTCCGGCAGCGGGAAATCATTGATGAAGTCGCTGATGGAGCGCGCATGCAACTGGTCCGGGGCGATGTCGTCGGCGACCATCGGCGTCGGGTCGCCGGTCACCAGTTTGTCTTCGCCAAAGTTTTCCTTGTCGAAGAACACCCCACGGGACAAACCCAGGCCCGGGTAGAACTGGCGGTCGAAGGCGGTCTCGAAGCGCTTGATGTTCACCCCGAGTTTTTTCAACAGCCCGTTTACTTCCTTGCTGTAAAGATGATTCGGTGACTGGAACGCTTCGCTGCCGCCGTAGCCGATGATCAGCCGGCCACCTGCCTGGAACTCATTGCGCTTGGCATGGCCGCCGAAGTCGTCGTGGTTCTCCAGGATCAGGATCTTCGCCTTCGGGTGCTTCTCACGGTAGAACCACGCCGCCGACAAACCGCTCAAGCCACCGCCGACCACCACCAGGTCGTAGTCTTCGGTGATCGGCAGTTTATCGGTGTCGAAGGCCTTCTTTTCCCAGCCCATCTGGTGGGCAACTTCGAATGAGCCGACATGGCTGCCGCGCAAGCCGGTGAGGGCGGGCGGGTAGTAGCGGCCATCGGGAGCGGCCTGGAGGATTTGCAGCGGGGTCATACCGGCGGCAATCGTGATAGCGACGCCGTTGAGGAAGTCGCGGCGGGTGATGTCCATGGGAACCTGCGAATTATTTATTGTTATGAGATCCCTGCAGGAGCCGGCTGTTGTGGCGAGGGAGC
>NZ_JACAPH010000014.1:211878-221197 GCF_013385805.1 Pseudomonas sp. C6002
GCTTCGACAGGGGTAAAGGGTCAGTGCTTGAACATCACATGGCGAACCGTGGTGTAGTCCTCCAGGCCGTACATGGACATGTCCTTGCCGTAGCCGGACAGTTTCTGACCGCCGTGGGGCATTTCGCTGACCAGCATGAAGTGGGTGTTCACCCAGGTGCAGCCGTACTGCAACCGTGCAGCCAGGCGATGGGCGCGGCCGACGTCGGCGGTCCACACGGAAGAGGCCAGGCCGTAGTCCGAATCGTTGGCCCAGGCCAATACCTGGGCCTCGTCGTTGAATTTGGTTACCGACACTACTGGCCCGAACACTTCGCGGCGCACGATTTCATCGTCCTGCTGCGCGTCGGCCAATACGGTCGGCTCAAAGAAGAACCCGTTGCCTTCCACCGCCTTGCCACCCGTGATCAGGCGGATATGGGATTGCGCCACGGCACGCTCCACAAACCCGGCCACACGGTCACGGTGCTGTGCGGTGATCAGCGGGCCCAGCTCGGTGGCCGGGTCATCCTGCAAACCGTATTTGATGCTGGCAACCGCCGCGCCGAGCTTTTCGACGAACGTGTCGTAGATATCGGCCTGTGCATAAATCCGGCACGCAGCGGTGCAATCCTGCCCGGCGTTGTAGAAGCCGAAGGTGCGAATGCCTTCCACCGCCGCGTCGATATCGGCGTCGTTGAAGATGATCACCGGCGCCTTGCCGCCCAGTTCCATGTGCATGCGTTTGACGCTGTCGGCAGTGCTGGAAATGATATTGGCCCCGGTGGCAATCGAACCCGTCAGCGACACCATGCGCACTTTCGGGTGATTCACCAGCGGGCTGCCCACGGTTGGCCCACGGCCAAACACCAGGTTGAGTACACCGGCCGGGAAAATTTCAGCGGCCAGTTCCACCAGGCGCAGCGCGGTCAGCGGGGTTTGTTCCGAAGGCTTGAGCACCACGGTATTACCGGCGGCCAGGGCCGGGGCGATTTTCCAGGCGACCATCATCAGCGGGTAGTTCCACGGCGCGATGGAGGCAATTACGCCCACCGGGTCACGGCGGATCATCGAGGTGTGGCCCGGCAGGTACTCACCGCCGGCCGAACCGCTCATGCAGCGGCTGGCGCCGGCGAAGAAGCGGAACACATCGGCCACCGCCGGGATCTCGTCGTTCAGCGCGGCGCTGTAGGGTTTGCCGCAGTTGTCCGACTCAAGCTTTGCCAGCTCTGCGCCGTGGGCTTCGATGGCGTCGGCGAGTTTGAGCAGCAGCAGCGAGCGATCCTTCGGTGGCGTTTGCGACCAGCCTTCAAAAGCGCTGTCGGCAGCACGCACGGCGGCGTCGACCTGGGCTTCGCTGGCTTCCTTGATTTCCACCAGTACCCGACCCAACGCCGGGTTGAACACCGGCTGCGCCGGGCCTTCGCCTTCGACCAGATGGCCGTTGATCAGCAGTTTGGTTTGCATGGTTCTGTCCTCTTAAAGCTGCATCGTTTCCCCTGCCGAAACCGGTTCAAGTGTGGGAGCGGGCTTGCTCGCGAATACGGTCTTTCAGTTGATACATCACCTGACTGATACACCGCTTTCGCGAGCAAGCCCGCTCCCACATTTGAATCTCATTCCTTCAGTGGCAATGTGTTGTCAGTTATTTACCGCCACTACCGGCCACGCTTTCGCCGCCGCGGGTCAGGTAATAGGCACCCAGGATCGGGAACATCGTCACGATCATCACCAGCATCGCCACCACGTTGGTCACCGGCACATCCCGTGGCCGGCTCAACTGGTTGAGCAGCCACAGCGGCAAGGTGCGCTCGTGGCCGGCGGTGAAGGTGGTGACGATGATTTCGTCGAACGACAGCGCGAACGCCAGCATGCCGCCGGCCAGCAACGCCGAGCCGAGGTTGGGCATGATGATGTAGCGGAAGGTCTGCCAGCCGTCGGCGCCGAGGTCCATCGAGGCTTCGATCAGGCTGTGGGAAGTGCGGCGCAAACGGGCGATCACGTTGTTGTAGACGATCACCACGCAGAAGGTCGCGTGGCCGACGATGATGGTGAACATCCCCGGCTCAATCCCCAGGGTCTTGAAGGTCGCCAGCAACGCGATACCGGTGATGATCCCCGGCAGTGCAATCGGCAGGATCAGCATCAGCGAGATGCCTTGCTTGCCGAAGAACTCCCGGCGATACAACGCCGCCGAGGCCAGGGTGCCGAGCACCATCGCAATCAGCGTGGCGATGGCCGCGATTTGCAGCGACAGCTTGATCGCTTCCAATACGTCCGGCCGCGAGAAGGCCACGCTGAACCACTTCAGGGTGAAGCCCTGGGGTGGAAAGCTGAACGCCGCCTCTTCGGTGTTGAAGGCGTAGAGGAAGATGATCAGGATCGGGAAGTGCAGGAAAACCAACCCGCCCCAGGCCGCGATTTTTAGACTGAGTGAGGCTTTTTCAGAGTGCATCGAAGGCCCCCAGACGTTTGACGATGGACAGGTAAACCGCGATCAGCACGATCGGCACCAGGGTGAACGCCGCGGCCATGGGCATGTTGCCGATAGCGCCTTGTTGCGCGTACACCATGCCGCCGACGAAGTAACCCGGCGGGCCCACCAGTTGCGGCACGATGAAGTCGCCCAGGGTCAGCGAGAACGTAAAGATCGAACCCGCCGCGATCCCCGGCACCGACAGCGGCAGAATCACCTGCATGAAGGTCTGGCGCGGCTTGGCGCCGAGGTCTGCCGAGGCCTGCAGCAACGATGGCGGCAAACGCTCCAGCGAGGCCTGGATCGGCAGAATCATGAACGGCAGCCAGATGTACACAAATACCATGAACCGCCCCAGGTGCGAGGTGCTCAAGGTGCTGCCGCCCACGCCGGGAATGCCCATGATGAATTGCAGCGCCGGCTCCAGGCCCAGGTGCTGCACGAACCACTGCGCCACGCCGCCCTTGGCCAGCAGCAGGGTCCAGGCGTAGGCCTTGACAATGTAGCTGGCCCACATCGGCATCATCACCGCGATGTAGAAAAACGCCTTGGTCTTGCCGGTGGTGTAGCGCGCCATGTAGTAGGCGATCGGGAACGCGACGATGGCACTGGCGATGGACACCACCACCGCCATGCTCAAGGTGCGCACGATGATGTCGAAGTTCGACGGCTGGAACAGCGCGGCGAAGTTGGCCAGGGTCAGGTCCGGGGTGACCGCCATGGTGAAGTCATCGAACGTATAGAAACCTTGCCACAGCAAGGTCAGCAGCGACCCCAAATAGATCGCGCCGAACCAGATCAGCGGCGGTACCAGCAGCAGCGACAGGTACAGGTTGGGCTTCTTGTACAGCAGGTTGGAAAACCTGCGCATCGGCGGTTGGGACAGGGCCAGGCTCATGTCACACCTCGCCTGCGATGTCGGTCAACGGCGTCATGGCTTCCCGCGCCCAGCGCGCGGTGATGGACTGGCCGACTTGATGCCCGGCGGTGGTGTCCAGCCATTGGTTGTTGGCCTGGCTGATGTTCAGCGCCTGGCCGTTTTCCAGTTTCAGTTCGTAGCGAGTGGCGCTGCCCTGGTACTGGATGTCATGCAGCAGGCCGCTGACTTCCACCTCGCCGCTGCCCAGCGGGCCTTCGGCGAAACGCACGTGTTCCGGGCGGATCGAGAACGGCTGCGGGTTACCGCTCAAGCGTTGCGCCAATTCGCCGCGAATCACGTTGGAGGTACCGACGAATTCCGCGACGAAGGTGGTGGCGGGCTTCATGTACAGGTTGCGCGGGGTGTCGACCTGTTCGATGCGGCCCTTGTTGAATACGGCCACACGGTCGGACATCGACAGTGCTTCGGTCTGGTCGTGGGTGACGAAGATGAAGGTGATGCCAAGTTGGCGTTGCAGTTTCTTCAGCTCGCTTTGCATCTGTTCGCGCAGCTTCAGGTCGAGAGCGCCGAGGGGCTCATCCAGCAGCAATACGCGCGGACGATTGACCAGTGCGCGGGCCAGGGCCACACGTTGACGCTGGCCGCCGGAGAGTTGCACCGGCTTGCGGTCGCCGTAACCGCCGAGGGCGACCATGCCCAGCGCTTCTTCGGCGCGGTTGAGGCGTTCGGTCTTGCCTACGCCTTTGACTTTCAGGCCGTAGGCCACGTTGTCCCGCACGTTCATGTGGGGGAACAGCGCGTAATCCTGGAACACAGTGTTCACGTCGCGCTGATACGGCGGCAAGCCGGCGGCTTCCTCACCGTGGATGCGGATGGAGCCGGCACTGGGTTGCTCGAACCCGGCGATCAGGCGCAGGCACGTGGTTTTGCCCGAGCCGGAAGGGCCGAGCATGGAAAAGAACTCGCCGTCCTGGATATCGATGGAAACCCGGTCAACGGCTTTCACTTCGCCGAACTGACGGGAAACGTGGGTGAATTGGACTGCAAGCGTCATGGTGCGGTGCTCCAAAAAGGCGCGTCTTGTAAAAATTAAATCGGAGGTAGAGGTGATCGTTCCCACGCTCTGCGTGGGAATGCAGCGCTGGACGCTCCGCGTCCGCCCTTAAAGTCGTGACGCGGAGCGTCACAGGAGGCATTCCCACGCGGAGCGTGGGAACGATCAACTAGGGAGTGCTTAGCGCCCGCCCATGATCGCGATGTAATCCTGGGTCCAGCGGCTGTATGGCACGAACTTGCCGCCTTCAGCCTGCGGGGTTTTCCAGAAGGCGATCTTCTCGAACTGGTCGAAACCGTTGGTCTTGCAACCCTCGGCGCCCAGCAGTTCGCTTTCCTTGCACGCCGCGGGAACCGCCGGCAACGAACCGAACCACGAGGCCACATCACCCTGGACCTTCGGCTGCAGCGACCAGTCCATCCACTTGTAGGCGCAGTTCGGGTGCTTGGCATCGGTGTGCAGCATGGTGGTATCCGCCCAGCCGGTGGCGCCTTCCTTCGGAATGGTCGAGGCAATCGGCTGCTTCTCGTTCACCAGGCCGTTGACCTGATACGGCCATGCGCTGGAGGCCACCACGCCTTCGTTCTTGAAGTCGCTCATCTGCACGGTGGTGTCATGCCAGTAGCGGTGGATCAACGGCTGCTGGGCGCGCAACAGGTCGAGCACGGCCTTGTACTGGGTTTCGGTCAGCTCGTACGGGCTCTGGATGCCCAGTTCCGGCTTGGTGGCCTTGAGGTACAGCGCCGCATCGGCGATGTAGATCGGGCCGTCATAGGCCTGCACGCGGCCTTTGTTCGGCTTGCCGTCCGGCAGGTTCTGCGCATCGAACACTACGTTCCAGCTGGTGGGCGCGGTCTTGAACACGTTGGTGTTGTACATCAACACGTTCGGGCCCCACTGGTACGGCGTGCCGTACGTTTGCTGGCCGACCACGTACCACGGCGCATCTTTCAGGCGTGGGTCGATGTTCTTCCAGTTGGGAATCAGCGAGGTGTTGATCGGCTGTACGCGCTTGCCGACGATCAACCGCAGCGAGGCATCGCCCGACGCGGTGACCAGGTCGTAGCCGCCCTTGGCCATCAAGCTCACCATCTCGTCGGAGGTGGCGGCGGTCTTGACGTTGACCTTGCAGCCGGTCTCTTTCTCGAAACCGGTGACCCAGTCGTAGTTCTTGTCGCTTTCGCCACGTTCGATATAGCCGGGCCAGGCGACGATATCCAACTGGCCTTCACCGGCACCCACCGCCTTCAGCGGTTCGGCGGCATGGATGCTGACACTGGCCAGCAGCGCGGTGGTCAGGGCACTGAGCAGAGCGGTCTTGTGCGCAGACATGGGGGTTCCCTCTTCTTTAATTATGGTCGGGGCAGTTTTTGCAGCAGGTGGTGCGTGAGCGTAGTTGTTGTTTTAAAGATGCTGGCCGTGGCGCGCCATGATGTGCCGCACCACGCTGTAGTCCTGTAGCGAATCGCTGGACAGATCTTTGCCATACCCCGAGCGCTTCAAGCCGCCGTGGGGCATTTCGCTGACCAGCATGAAATGACTGTTGATCCAGGTGCAGCCGTATTGCAGGCGCGACGCCACTTGCATCGCCTTGTCCAGATTCTGGGTCCACACGGAGGAGGCCAGGCCGTATTCCGAGTCGTTGGCCCAGTCCACCGCCTGTTCCAGCTCGTCGAAGCGGGTCACGGTGACCACCGGGCCGAACACTTCGCGCTGCACGATTTCATCATTCTGTTTACAACCGGCCAGCAAGGTTGGCTGGTAGAAGAAGCCAGCACCGGAATGCACGGCGGCGCCGGTGATGCGTTCGATATGCGGCTGGCCGAGGGCGCGTTCGACAAAACTGGCGACGCGGTCGCGCTGGCGGGTGCTGATCAGCGGGCCGAGTTCGTTGTCGGCATCGCGCTTGCCGGCAAACCGCAGGCTGCTGACGGCGGCGCCGAGCTCGGCCACCAATTTGTCGTGGATGCCGGCCTGGGCGTAGATGCGGCACGCGGCGGTGCAGTCCTGGCCGGCGTTGTAGTAACCGTAGGCGCGCACGCCTTCGACCACGGCTTGCAGGTCGGCGTCGTTGCACACGATCACCGGGGCCTTGCCGCCCAGCTCCAGGTGCGTGCGCTTGAGTGTCTTGGAGGCGGCCTGGAGGATCTTCTGCCCGGTGACGATATCGCCGGTCAACGAGACCATGCGCACCTTCGGGTGGCTGACCAAATGGCTGCCGACCCCTTCGCCGCCGCCACACAGGATGTTGATCACCCCGCGCGGCAACAACTGGCTCAGTACGGGCGCCAGGGCCAGGATCGACAGCGGGGTATGTTCCGACGGCTTGAACACCAGGGTATTACCGGCCGCCAGGGCCGGGGCGATTTTCCAGGCGGCCATCATCAGCGGGTAATTCCACGGCGCAATGGAGGCCACCACGCCAATCGGATCGCGACGCACCATGCTGGTGTAGCCCGGCAGGTATTCACCGCTCAGTTGCCCGGTCTGGCAGCGCACGGCGCCGGCGAAGAAACGGAACACATCGACGGTCGCGCTCAAATCGTCCTGACGTGCCAGGTGCAGCGGCTTGCCGCAATTCAGCGATTCCAGGCGGGCGAGGTAGTCGGCTTGTTTTTCGATTGTCTCGGCGATGCCCAGGAGGATGTTCGAGCGCTGCTGGGGCGTGGTCCGCGACCAACCGGCAAAGGCCCGGTGGGCGGCGAGGATTGCGGCTTCGACCTGCTCGGTACTGGCTTCGGCGATATGGGTGAGGATTTCACCGGTGGCCGGGTTGATGATCGGCTCGACAAACCCCTGGCCCGGGACCAGTTCGCCGTCGATCAGCAACGCAGTGAGCAGCGGTGTGGGCGCGCCAGACATTTTTCGCGATCTCTTTTCTTGTGTGGTCATGGCTGTTCTCGTGCGAGGCGCCTGACCTTCTCTTATGGGATGAGCAGAGACTAGAGGTCAGGCGCGAGGTCAACAAATACTAAATACTGAAAGCAGCATTCGATTAAATAGATGGCTTGCGTGGGTGGGGCTGTTCGCGGGCCACCGTCAGGAATGGGTCCACCAGCGCCGGGCGCGCCGTGCCCCGGCGCCAGGCCAGGCCCACGTCGAGGGTCTGGCTGAGGTCGGCAATCGGCCGGGCCTCGATGATGTCGCCTTCCAGGGACCAGGGGCGGTAGGTCATGTCCGGCTGGATCGACACGCCCAGGCCGGCGGCGACCAGGCTTCGCACGGCTTCCGTCGAGGCGGTGCGCAAGGTGACGCGGGGTTGCAGCCCGGCGCCGGTCCACATGCGCTGGGCGTTGTGGCCCATTTCGTCGACGTTCAGTTGAATCAGCGGCTCGCGCGCTACGTCCGCCAGGTTGATGCTGTCGTGTTCCAGCAGCGGGTGCTGGGCCGGCAGCCATAAACGGTGGGGCGAGTGGGTGAGCACTTCGGTTTGCAGGGCGTGGCGGTCTTCGAGGTTGGAGAGGATCAGCACGCCGACGTCGATTTCACCGCTGACCAGCAGGTGTTCGATGTAGGGGCGTTCGTCCTCCATCACGCGGATCTCGACATTGGGGTAGGCGCGCTGGAAGCGGGTAAGCAAGTCCGCCAGATAGTAGCCGGCGACCAGGCTGGTCACGCCGATGATCAACTGCCCGGCCACCTGGTCGGTGCTCTGTTGCAGGCTGCGCTTGGCGTTGTCGACGGTGGCGAGGATGAGGTGCGCCTGGCGCAGGAACTGGTGGCCCTGGTGGGTCAGGGTCATGCCCTTGGCGTGGCGGTTGAACAGGTTGACGCCGATTTCCTGTTCCAGTTGCTGGATCGCCAGGGTCAGGGTGGACTGGGAGATGAAGGCGGTCTGGGCAGCGGCGGAGATCGAGCCGGTCTCGGCCACGGCGATGAAGTGACGGATCTGACGCAAGGTCATCATGCTGGAATTACCAGTGGGGTGTTTTTATAGATTTGTTCGAGTGTATATCGTTTTAATTGAGGGGTAAGCGCGTTACATCTGGAAGCACTCTAGATCGGGGGTTTTTGGCACTTAGTTTTACGCTGGGGGCCTATTGGTCCTGTGAACTTGAGTTTCTGGAGGTTGTGAATGAATACCCGTGGATTGCTCGATCAACTGCTCAAATCCGGCCAGGACATGTTGCAGAACAAGGCTGGCGGGCAGCGCAAGTCAGATGACAAGGGTGCCCTTGGCGGACTGCTGGGTGGCGGCGGGTTGGGTAGCTTGCTTGGCGGTGCCGGTGGTGGGGCCCTCGCGGCCGGCGCCATGGGTCTGTTGCTGGGCAACAAGAAAGCCCGCAAGTTTGGCGGCAAGGCGCTGACCTATGGCGGGTTGGCTGCTTTGGGGGTGATTGCCTACAAGGCCTACGGTAATTGGCAGGCGCAGCAGGCCAGTGCGCCTCAAGGGGAGCCGCAGACCATTGATCGGTTGCCGCCGGCCCAGGTCGAGCAACACAGCCAGGGGATTTTGAAGGCGCTGGTGGCTGCGGCCAAGGCTGACGGGCATGTGGATGAGCGTGAGCGGGCGTTGATCGAAGGGGAGTTTGTGAAGCTGGATAACGATCGTGAGTTGCAGCAGTGGTTGCATGCCGAGCTGAACAAGCCGCTGGATCCGGCAGATGTGGCTCGGGCTGCCAGTACTCCGGAGTTGGCTGCCGAGATGTATATCGCCAGTGTGATGTTGGTGGATGAGGAGAACTTCATGGAGAAGGCTTACCTCGATGAGTTGGCGCGGCAGCTTAAGTTGGAGCCGGGGTTGAAGGCTGAACTGGAGAAGCAGGTGCGGCAGGCTGAGGTGGTTTGATTGTGTACATATCCGTTTCTGCGGTAACGGCTACTTATGGTAAAAGCAAAGACCAGAACGAAAGCAGAGCCGCTTTTCTGTAGGAGCTGGCTTGCCGGCGATGCAGGCACCTCGGTCTTCCAGACACACCGAGGTGATGCCA
>NZ_JACAPH010000014.1:221349-249199 GCF_013385805.1 Pseudomonas sp. C6002
GAGGTGCCGAGTGGTGGGGCAAGAGCGTTTTGCTCACTTTTGCGCTGTTCAAAAGTGAGCCGCTGTAAGAGCGGAACCAATAGCAGCCGTTACCGCAGCAACGGATATGCCCCCCCCAAGAAAACTTCCCCCCCCCGCGCGTGACCCAGATCCCACAACCCGTTGATTAATGATGGCATCCGCTCAGCTATACTCCTCTCCATTTGAATGGCCCTTGAGGAATTACTGTGAAGAACTGGACCTTGCGCCAACGGATTTTGGCGAGCTTTGCGGTCATCATCGCGATCATGCTGCTGATGGTAGTGGTCTCGTATTCACGCCTGTTGAAGATCGAGGCCGGCGAAGAGTCAGTCCGCGATGACGCAGTCCCCGGGGTCTACCTAAGCTCCATGATCCGCAGCGCATGGGTCGACAGCTACCTCGACACCCTCGACATCATCGGCCTGCGCAAAGACAAGACACTCACCGAAGCCGACAAGGCCGACTACAAGTCCTTCGAAGCGCGCATCATCACGCAAATGGCCAATTACAAGGCAACTATCAACGGCGCTGAAGATCAGGCCGAGTTCGATAAGTTCGAAGCCCTGCACCAGGCCTACAACAAGGCTTTGGCCGCAGTCACTGAAAACCTGCAACGCAATGACGTCGCCGCCGCCCGCAAAGTGTTCGACGAAGAGCTGACCCCGACCTGGACCGCAGGCCGCATGAAGCTCAACGACATCATCACCGAAAACAAAAACGTCGCGGACCGCGCCACCAACGCTATCGACGACGCCGTGTCCGCTGCAAAAATCAGCATGGGCGTCTCGCTGATCCTCGCGATCCTCGCCGCCGGCCTCTGCGGCCTGCTGCTGATGCGCGCGATCATGGCGCCGATGAAACGCATCGTCGACATCCTCGAAACCATGCGCACCGGCGACTTGAGCAAACGCCTGAACCTCGAACGCAAGGACGAATTCGGCGCAGTAGAGACCGGCTTCAACGACATGATGACCGAGCTCACCGCCCTGGTGTCCCAGGCACAGCGCTCTTCGGTACAGGTCACTACCTCGGTCACCGAGATTGCTGCCACTTCCAAGCAACAACAGGCCACGGCCACTGAAACCGCAGCGACGACCACCGAGATCGGCGCTACTTCGCGGGAGATCGCTGCTACTTCCAAGGACTTGGTCCGTACCATGACCGAAGTCTCCACCGCCGCCGACCAGGCCTCGGTGGCCGCCGGCTCCGGCCAGCAAGGCCTGGCGCGCATGGAAGAAACCATGCACTCGGTGATGGGCGCAGCTGACCTGGTAAACGCCAAACTGGCGATCCTCAATGAGAAGGCCGGCAACATCAACCAGGTGGTGGTGACCATCGTCAAGGTCGCCGACCAGACCAACCTGTTGTCCCTCAACGCTGCCATCGAGGCCGAGAAGGCCGGTGAGTACGGTCGCGGGTTTGCCGTGGTAGCCACCGAAGTGCGGCGCCTGGCCGACCAGACCGCCGTGGCCACCTACGACATCGAGCAGATGGTCCGCGAGATCCAGTCGGCGGTGTCGGCCGGGGTGATGGGCATGGACAAGTTCTCTGAAGAAGTGCGCCGTGGCATGTTCGAGGTGCAGCAGGTGGGCGAGCAGTTGTCGCAGATCATCCATCAGGTGCAGGCCCTGGCGCCACGGGTGTTGATGGTCAACGAAGGCATGCAGGCCCAGGCCACCGGCGCCGAGCAGATCAACCATGCGCTGGTGCAGTTGGGCGATGCCAGCAGCCAGACCGTGGAGTCCCTGCGTCAGGCCAGCTTTGCCATCGACGAGCTGAGCCAGGTCGCCGTCGGCCTGCGCAGCGGCGTGTCGCGTTTTAAAGTCTGATGAACGACCTCGCGGCTAAACGCGGTGCCGTTGCGGCAGTGAAGAAAGCACTGTTCCTGGTGTTTCACATCGGTAATGAACGGTATGCCCTCAAGGCCACGGAAGTGGCCGAGGTGCTGCCGCGCCTGCCGCTCAAGCCCATTGCCCATGCGCCTGCGTGGGTCGCCGGGATCTTTGCCCATCGCGGGGCGATGGTGCCGGTGATCGATCTCAGTGCCTTGACCTTCGGTACGCCGGCCCAGGCCCGCACCAGCACGCGCCTGGTGTTGGTCAATTATCAGCCGGATGCACTCACTCCGGCACGCTGGCTGGGGCTGATCCTCGAACAGGCCACCGATACCCTGCGCTGTGACCCGGCGGAGTTCCAGCCCTACGGCCTGGACAACCGCCAGGCACGTTACCTGGGCCCGGTGCGCGAAGACGAGCGTGGCTTGATGCAGTGGATCGGCGTGGCGGACCTGCTGACGGCTGACGTGCAGGCGCTGCTGTTTGCCGCGGGCGAGGAGGGTTGATGAGCAGTGATCAACGCTTCTTCGACTTCCTTAAGGAGCGCATTGGCCTGGACGTTGCCTCGGTGGGCGAAGCGATCATCGAGCGTGCCGTACGCCAGCGCAGCATGGCGCTCAGCGCGCAGACCGCAGATCAATACTGGCAGCAATTGCAGGCCTCCACCGACGAACAGCAAGCGCTGATCGAAGCGGTGATCGTCCCCGAAACCTGGTTTTTCCGTTACCCCGAATCCTTCGCCACCCTGGGCCGGCTGGCGGTCGCCCGCCTGGCCGAAATCAAGCAGATGCGCGCCCTGCGGATCCTCAGCCTGCCGTGTTCCACCGGCGAAGAACCCTATTCGATTGCCATGGCCTTGCTCGACGCCGGGCTGGCGCCGCATCAGTTCAAGGTGCAGGGCATGGACGTCAGCCCGCTGTCGGTGGAGCGCGCCCGCCGTGGGGTGTACGGCAAGAATTCGTTTCGCGGCCAGGACCTCGAGTTCCGCGATCGCCACTTCACCGAGCAAACCGACGGCTACCGGATTGCCGACCGGGTACGCGAACAAGTGCGCCTGCAGGTGGGCAACCTGCTGGACCCCACGCTGCTGGCCAACGAGCCCACCTACGATTTTGTGTTCTGCCGCAACCTGCTGATCTACTTCGACCAGCCGACCCAGAAGCAGGTGTTTGAAGTGCTCAAGGGCCTGACCCACCTCGACGGCGTGCTGTTTATCGGGCCTGCCGAAGGCAGCCTGCTGGGGCGCCTGGGCATGCGTTCGATTGGCGTGCCGCAGTCGTTTGCCTTCAGCCGGCATGCGGAGCCCGCGCCTGAACCGGTATTTGTGCCGATGCCCGCGCCGATTCCTCAGCGCAGTGCCGCGCCTATCCCGACCAGGCCCCGGCCGTTCAGCACCGTCAGTGCCCAAGTGGTACCGATCAAGCCGCCGCCCCCGCAGTCGGACGCCGCCGATCTGCTCAGTCAGATTGCGACCCTGGCCAATGAAGGCAAGAGCCTGGAAGCCCGTGCTGCCTGCGAGCGTTATTTGCAGAGCCATCCGCCGGCGGCCCAGGTGTTTTATTGGCTGGGCCTGCTCAGCGATGTGGCCGGCAGCGCCCTGGAAGCCCAGGGTTATTACAGAAAAGCCTTGTACCTGGAACCCCAGCACCCGCAGGCCTTGATGCACTTGGCCGCGTTGCTCGAGTCCCAGGGCGATGTCGCCGGCGCCCGGCGTTTGCAGGCTCGTGCCGCGCGCAGCGAGCGAGCTGACAGTGAGCGTAAATCATGACCCTGGATCCCGAGCTGAACCTGACCCTGGCCGATACCCAGGCCATCGATGACTGCTGGAACCGCATCGGCATCCACGGTGACAAGTCCTGCCCGTTGCTGGCCGAGCACATTCACTGTCGCAATTGCTCGGTGTATTCCGCCGCCGCCACGCGCCTGCTCGACCGTTATGCCTTGCAGCAGGACGATCACCGCCCCGTCGCGACGCCGGAAGTCGAGGGTGACGTCCTCACCCGTTC
Source organism: Pseudomonas sp. C6002 (assembly GCF_013385805.1). Taxonomy (NCBI): domain Bacteria; kingdom Pseudomonadati; phylum Pseudomonadota; class Gammaproteobacteria; order Pseudomonadales; family Pseudomonadaceae; genus Pseudomonas; species Pseudomonas sp. C6002. Next base: position 225,212 of record NZ_JACAPH010000014.1, read on the forward strand.
GCTGCTGATGTTCCGCCTCGGCGAAGAATGGCTGGGCATCGCCACTCGCTGCCTGGTGGAAGTGGCACCGTTGCAGCCGATCCATTCCTTGCCCCATCAGCGTTCCCGCGCCTTGCTGGGCGTGGCCAATGTGCGTGGCGCACTGGTGGCGTGCCTGTCCCTGGTGGAATTGCTGGGGCTGGACAGCACCGGCAGCGGCCCCAGTGGCGCACGAATCATGCCGCGCATGCTGATCATCGCGGCGCAGGACGGCCCCGTGGTGGTGCCGGTGGACGAAGTGGACGGTATCCATGCCATTGATGAACGCACCTTGAATGCGGCATCTGCGTCGGGCACCCAGGCCAGCGCCCGCTATACCCAAGGGGTGTTGCAGTGGAAAGGCCGCAGCCTGCGCTGGCTGGACGAGGCGCAATTGTTGTCTGCCGTGACCCGGAGCCTCACATGACCCCCGACCAGATGCGCGATGCCTCGCTGCTGGAGCTGTTCAGCCTGGAAGCCGACGCCCAGACCCAGGTGCTCAGCGCCGGCCTGCTGGCCCTGGAGCGCAACCCGACCCAGGCCGACCAGCTCGAAGCCTGCATGCGCGCCGCCCATTCCCTGAAGGGCGCGGCGCGGATTGTCGGGGTGGACGCGGGGGTCAGCGTGGCCCACGTGATGGAAGATTGCCTGGTCAGCGCCCAGGAAAGCCGCTTGTACCTGCTGCCGGAACATATCGACGCACTGCTGCAAGGCACCGATTTGCTGATGCGCATTGCCACGCCGGGCAACACCGTGGGCCCGGCGGACATCGAGTCCTATGTGGCATTGATGGAGCGGTTGCTCGATCCGTCGCAGAAAGTCGCACCGCCCGCTGCGCCAAAGCCTGCGCCGCCGCCCACACCCGCGCCAGAACCTGAATTGTCGATGGAAGCGCTGCTGACCCTGCCGCCGGAGCCCGAGCCCGCGCCGCCGGTCAGTGCCGAACTGCCACGCCAAAATAAGCGCATGACCGAAGGCGGAGAGCGGGTGTTGCGGGTGACCGCCGAACGCTTGAACAGCCTGTTGGACCTGTCCAGCAAGTCCCTGGTGGAAACCCAGCGGCTCAAGCCTTACCTCGCCAGCTTGCAACGCCTCAAGCGCATCCAGAGCAACAGCGCCCGCGCCCTGGAAAACCTCGACGGCCACCTCAAGACCGTCGACCTGAGCCTGGAAGCCCAGGAAGCGCTGGCTGATACCCGCCGCCTGTTGAGCGAAGCCCAGGCGCTGCTCGCGGAAAAAACCGCCGAAATCGACGAGTTCGGCTGGCAGGCCGGGCAACGCGCCCAAGTCTTGTACGACACGGCGCTGGCGTGCCGCATGCGGCCGTTTGCCGACGTGCTGGCCGGGCAGGTGCGCATGGTGCGTGACCTGGGCCGCAGCCTTGGTAAACAGGTACGCCTGGAAATCGAAGGCGAGAAAACCCAGGTCGACCGCGATGTGCTGGAAAAACTCGAAGCGCCGCTGACCCATTTACTGCGCAATGCTGTTGACCACGGCATTGAAATGCCCGAGCAACGCCTGCTGGCGGGCAAACCGGCTGAAGGCCTGATCCGCCTGCGGGCGTCTCACCAGGCCGGCTTGCTGGTGCTGGAATTGAGCGACGACGGTAACGGTGTCGACCTGGAGCGCCTGCGCGGCACCATCGTCGACCGGCATTTGTCGCCGGTGGAAACCGCCCTGCGCCTGAGCGAAGAGGAACTGCTCACGTTCCTGTTCCTGCCGGGGTTCAGCCTGCGGGACAAGGTCACCGAGGTCTCGGGGCGCGGGGTCGGCCTGGATGCGGTGCAGCATATGGTGCGCCAGTTGCGCGGTGCGGTGGTGCTGGAGCAGACGGCGGGGCAGGGCAGTCGCTTCCACCTGGAGGTGCCGTTGACCCTGTCGGTAGTGCGCAGCCTGGTGGTGGAAGTTGGCGAAGAGGCCTACGCCTTCCCGCTGGCCCACATCGAGCGCATGTGCGATCTTGCGCCCGACGACATCGTGCAACTGGAAGGCCGCCAGCATTTCTGGCACGAAGGCCGGCATGTCGGCCTGGTCGCCGCCAGCCAGTTGCTGCAGCGCCCGCCGGGGCAGGGCAGTCAGGAAACCCTGAAGGTCGTGGTGATCCGCGAGCGCGATGCGGTCTACGGGATTGCCGTGGAGCGTTTTATCGGCGAGCGCACGCTGGTGGTATTGCCCCTGGACGACCGGTTGGGCAAGGTCCAGGACATCTCCGCCGGAGCGTTGCTCGATGACGGTTCGGTGGTGCTGATCGTCGACGTCGAAGACATGCTGCGATCGGTGGACAAACTGCTGAATACCGGTCGTCTGGAGCGCATCGCCCGACGCACCCAGCAAACCCTCGAAGCACCGCGCAAGCGTATTCTGGTGGTGGATGACTCGCTGACCGTGCGTGAGCTGCAACGCAAATTGTTACTTAATCGCGGTTATGAAGTGGCCGTGGCGGTCGATGGCATGGATGGCTGGAACGCGCTGCGCTCCGAAGACTTCGACCTGCTGATCACGGACATTGATATGCCTCGCATGGACGGTATTGAATTGGTCACACTCTTGCGCCGTGATACTCGCCTGCAATCCCTGCCGGTGATGGTTGTTTCCTACAAGGATCGGGAAGAAGACCGTCGTCGTGGACTGGACGCCGGCGCCGACTATTATCTAGCCAAGGCCAGCTTCCATGACGACGCGCTGTTGGACGCGGTGGTGGAGCTGATTGGAGGAGCACGGGCATGAGGATTGCGATCGTCAATGACATGCCCATGGCCGTGGAGGCCTTGCGCCGGGCGTTGAGCCTTGAGCCGGCCCACGAAGTGGTGTGGGTTGCAGGCAACGGCCTGGAAGCAGTGCAGCGTTGCGCCGAGTTCACGCCCGACCTGATTCTGATGGACCTGATCATGCCGGTGATGGACGGTGTGGAGGCCACCCGGCAGATCATGGCCGAGACGCCCTGTGCGATCCTGATTGTCACCGTCGACCGCCAGGCCAACGTCAGCCGTGTATTCGAAGCCATGGGCCATGGCGCCCTGGACGTGGTTGACACGCCTGCACTGGGCGTGGGCAATCCGAAGGACGCCGCGGCACCGCTGTTGCGCAAGATCCTCAATATCGGCTGGCTGATTGGCCAGCGTGGCAGCCGCGTGCGGGCCGAGCCTGCGCCCCAGCGGGCCACGGGCAAACGCCAGAGCCTGGTGGCCATCGGTTCGTCCGCAGGCGGCCCGGCTGCCCTGGAATCCCTGCTCAAGGGCTTGCCCCGGGACTTCTCGCCGGCCATTGTGCTGGTGCAGCATGTGGACCAGGTGTTCGCCGCCGGCATGGCCGAATGGCTGAGCAGTGCCTCGGGCCTGCCGGTGCGCCTGGCCCGGGAAGGCGAGCCGCCCCAAAGCGGTGTCGTGTTGCTGGCGGGCACCAATCATCACATTCGTCTGCTGAAGAACGGCACGCTGGCCTACACCGCAGAGCCTGTGAACGAGATTTACCGGCCGTCCATCGACGTGTTTTTCGAGAGCGTCGCCAGCTACTGGAATGGCGATGCCGTTGGCGTGCTGCTGACGGGGATGGGGCGTGATGGCGCCCAGGGACTTAAGTTGATGCGTCAGCAAGGCTACCTGACCATCGCGCAGGACCAGCAAAGCTGTGCTGTTTACGGCATGCCCAAAGCGGCAGCGGCGATTGACGCGGCTGTTGAAATTCGCCCATTGGACAGAATTGCGCCACGATTGCTGGAGGTATTCGCAAAATGACCGATATCACACGCTGTCCTGGCCTGCAGGTAGTAATTCAGGTGACCGTAAATGAATGATTTGCAGCTCGACGACTTCAAGACCGACGAAAACGCCGCCATGGTGCTGCTCGTCGACGACCAGGCGATGATCGGCGAGGCCGTACGCCGGGGCCTGGCCCATGAAGACAATATCGACTTCCACTTTTGCGCCGACCCGCACCAGGCCATTGCCCAGGCGATCCGTATCAAGCCGACGGTGATCCTGCAGGACCTGGTGATGCCGGGTCTCGATGGCCTGACCCTGGTGCGCGAATACCGTAATCACCCGGCGACGCAGAACATCCCGATCATCGTGCTTTCCACCAAGGAAGACCCGCTGATCAAGAGCGCGGCGTTTGCTGCCGGGGCCAACGATTACCTGGTCAAGCTGCCCGATAACATCGAACTGGTGGCGCGCATCCGCTATCACTCGCGCTCCTACATGACCCTGTTGCAACGGGACGCGGCCTACCGGGCGCTGCGGGTCAGCCAACAGCAGTTGCTGGACACCAACCTGGTGCTGCAACGGCTGATGAACTCCGACGGCCTGACCGGGCTGTCCAATCGCCGGCATTTCGACGAATACCTGGAACTGGAATGGCGCCGCGCCATGCGTGACCAGACCCAACTGTCGCTGCTGATGATCGACGTGGACTTCTTCAAGACCTACAACGACAGTTTCGGCCACCTGGAAGGCGACGAGGCGTTACGCAAGGTGGCGGCGACCATTCGTGATGCCAGCAGCCGTCCTTCGGATTTGCCGGCGCGTTATGGCGGTGAAGAGTTTGCCCTGGTGCTGCCCAATACCTCGCCGGGCGGTGCGCGGCTGGTGGCCGAGAAGCTGCGCCAGGCGGTGGCGAGCCTGAAAATCCCGCACATTGCCCCGGCAGAAGGGGCGAGCCTGACCATCAGTATCGGCTTGGCGACCATGACCCCGGTGCAGGGCACCGATTGCCGGCAATTGATCTCGGCGGCGGACAAGGGCCTGTACCTGGCCAAGCACAATGGGCGCAATCAGGTGGGGATCGAGTAGGGAATACGGTCTGCGGGATGTCGCAGACCTAATGTGGGAGCGGGCTTGCTCGCGAATGCGGTGTGTCAGTCAATGCATCTGGCGACTGAACCACCGCATTCGCGAGCAAGCCCGCTCCCACATTTGATCTTCATCGCTGTCTGGATGGTGCATATCCCCGCCTTTTCGGCCAAGCGGACTGCCGTTATCAGCCGTTTGTCGTTATACTCGTCGGCTTTCAAAAGTTCGCCAACGAGTGCTGCCCGCCATGGAAATCAACCCGATCCTTAACACCATCAAGGACCTGTCCGAGCGCTCCGAAACTATTCGGGGGTATCTTTGACTACGATCAAAAGCATGAGCGTCTGACCGAAGTCAATCGCGAGCTTGAAGATCCGGCTGTCTGGAACAAACCTGAATATGCCCAGGAACTGGGCCGCGAGCGCGCTGCGCTGGCGCAGATCGTCGACACCCTCGACGAATTGAACACCGGTCTGGGCGATTGCCGCGACCTGCTGGACATGGCCGTCGAAGAAAACGACGAAGGCGCAGTGGGCGATGTCGTCGCCGAGCTGGCCCGTCTCGAGGAAAACCTCGCCAAACTCGAATTCCGCCGCATGTTCAGCCATGAAATGGACCCGAACAACGCCTACCTGGACATCCAGGCCGGTTCCGGCGGCACCGAAGCACAGGACTGGGCCAACATCCTGTTGCGCATGTACCTGCGCTGGGCCGACAAACGCGGTTTCGACGCGACCATCATGGAACTGTCGGCCGGTGAAGTCGCCGGCATCAAGGGCGCGACCGTGCACATCAAGGGCGAATACGCCTTTGGCTGGCTGCGGACCGAGATCGGCGTACACCGCCTGGTGCGCAAGAGCCCGTTCGACTCCGGCAACCGTCGCCACACGTCGTTCTCCGCCGTTTTCGTCTCGCCAGAGATCGACGACAAGGTGGAAATCGAGATCAACCCGGCAGACCTGCGGATCGACACCTACCGTTCCTCCGGTGCCGGTGGCCAGCACGTAAACACCACCGACTCGGCCGTACGTATTACCCACGTACCGACCAATACCGTGGTGAGCTGCCAGAACGAACGTTCCCAGCACGCGAACAAGGACACCGCCATGAAAATGCTGCGGGCCAAGTTGTACGAGCAGGAAATGCAGAAACGCAACGCCGCGTCCCAGGCGCTGGAAGACACCAAGTCGGATATCGGCTGGGGTCACCAGATCCGCTCGTATGTGCTCGACGCGTCGCGGATCAAGGATCTGCGTACCAACATCGAACGCAGCGACTGCGACAAGGTGCTCGACGGTGATATCGACGAATACCTGGAAGCCAGCCTGAAATCTGGCCTGTAACTCCTTTGTAGGAGCCGGCTTGCCGGCGATCCCCGGCCGCAGGCCGGGGACAACGAACCTGATGGAAAATTTAAAGACATGAGCGACCAACAACTCGACCCGCAAGCCCTGCAACAGGAAGAAAACTCCCTGATCGCCCTGCGCAAGGAAAAGCTTGCTGCCGAGCGCGCCAAGGGCAATGCCTTCCCGAACGACTTCCGCCGCGAAAACTACTGCGATGCCTTGCAGAAACAGTACGCGGACAAGACCAAGGAAGAGCTGGCAGAGGCTGCAATCCCGGTCAAGGTTGCCGGTCGCATCATGCTCAACCGTGGCTCGTTCATGGTGATCCAGGACATGACCGGTCGCATCCAGGTCTACGTCAACCGTAAAACCCTGTCCGAAGAAACCCTGGCCTCGGTAAAAACCTGGGACATGGGCGACATCATTGCCGCCGAAGGCACCCTGGCCCGTTCCGGCAAGGGTGACCTGTACGTTGAAATGACCAGCGTGCGCCTGCTGACCAAATCCCTGCGCCCGCTGCCGGACAAGCACCACGGCCTGACCGACACCGAGCAGCGCTATCGCCAGCGCTACGTTGACCTGATCGTCAACGAAGAAGTGCGCCAGACCTTCCGCGTGCGTTCGCAGGTTATTGCGCACATCCGCAGCTTCCTGATGAAGCGTGACTTCCTCGAAGTTGAAACTCCGATGCTGCAAACCATCCCGGGTGGTGCCGCAGCCAAGCCGTTCGAAACCCACCACAACGCGCTGGACATGGAAATGTTCCTGCGTATTGCGCCTGAGCTGTACCTCAAGCGGCTTGTTGTTGGCGGCTTCGAAAAAGTGTTCGAGATCAACCGCAACTTCCGTAACGAAGGCGTTTCGACCCGTCACAACCCTGAATTCACCATGTTGGAGTTCTACCAGGCCTACGCCGACTACGAAGACAACATGGACCTGACCGAGGAACTGTTCCGCGAACTGGCGCAACTGGTCCTGGGCACCACCGACGTGCCGTACGGCGACAAGGTGTTCCACTTCGGCGAGCCGTTCGTGCGCCTGTCGGTGTTCGATTCGATCCTCAAGTACAACCCTGAGCTGACCGCCGATGACCTGAACGACATCGACAAGGCCCGCGCCATCGCCAAGAAAGCCGGCGCCAAGGTGCTGGGCTTCGAAGGCCTGGGCAAATTGCAGGTGATGATTTTCGAAGAGCTGGTCGAGCACAAGCTGGAGCAGCCGCACTTCATTACCCAGTACCCGTTCGAAGTGTCGCCGCTGGCCCGTCGCAACGATGACAACCCGAACGTCACCGACCGTTTCGAGCTGTTCATCGGCGGCCGTGAAATCGCCAACGCCTACTCCGAGCTGAACGACGCCGAAGACCAGGCCGAGCGCTTCATGGCCCAGGTGGCTGACAAGGACGCTGGCGACGACGAGGCGATGCACTACGACGCCGACTTCGTACGCGCCCTGGAATACGGCATGCCGCCTACCGCCGGTGAAGGTATCGGCATCGACCGGTTGGTGATGTTGTTGACCAACTCGCCGTCGATCCGTGACGTGATCTTGTTCCCGCACATGCGGCCACAAGCGTAACCGTAGCGAAATCCGAAGCCGCCTTTTATAAGGCGGCTTTTTTATGTGGCGTTTATAAGCGTCAAGTAAACAGCGCCAGGTGATCGTTCCCACGCTCCGCGTGGGAACGCAGCCCGTGACGCTCCGCGTCACACTGTGGAGGAAGATCCGTCGTGAACCGCGTAATGGCTCAAAAGGGTGCCGCCGGCATTGCCGCTGCCGTGGCTGAAAGTGTTCAGTACCAGGGCCGCAAGGCCAGTCGCCGGGGCAGTGAGCAGCGCAGGCAGGACATTCTCGATGCAGCGATGCGCATCGTGGTACGCGAAGGCGTGCGTGCCGTGCGTCACCGTGCGGTGGCGGCGGAAGCCGGTGTGCCGTTGTCGGCCACCACCTATTACTTCAAGGACATCGACGACCTGCTCACCGACACCTTCGCCCAATATGTGGAGCGCAGCGCCGCGTTCATGGGCAAGTTGTGGGTGCGTAATGAAGGCCTGCTGCGCGAGATGGTGGCTTATGGCGACGGCAGCCCGCAGTCGCGCTCGCAACTGGCCGATGACATCGCGCGCCTGACCGCCGATTACGTGCAACGCCAATTGCTCAACCGCCGTGAGCACCTGATGGCCGAGCAGGCGTTTCGCCAGGAAGCGCTGCTGAACCCGCGCCTGGCCGAGCTGGTGCGCTCCCACCAGCAAATCCTGCTGCAGGGCACTTGCCAGTTTTTCCAGGTATTGGGTTCCCGCGAGCCGCAACAGGATGCCAAAGTGTTGACGGCGATTATCGGTCGGATGGAATATCAGGGCCTGCTGGGCGGCGCAGAGCCTCTGACCAGCGAAGAAATGCTTGAGATCCTCAAGCGTTACATGCATTTGGTGTTGGCTTCGGTCTGACACAGGGGATTGTCCAATGAAAGCCTGGCGCGTCGTCGTGATCGCCTTGTCGTTCCTGTTGCTCAGCGGTTGCCTGGTGACCTTCAAGGACCCGTTGCCCGCCAGCGAGGCGGCGCCTGATGGTCTGCTTGGCAAATGGGCCAGCAAAAATGCCTGGGGTGAGCCGCTCAATCTGCAAATCAGCCGCGTCGGTAAGCACCGCTACAAAGCCGTGAGCTACCCTAAGGCCAAGCCGGGCCAGCGGGATGAATACCTGTTCACGGTTTCCCGGCATGGCAGCCGCTGGTATCTGTCGGCGCCATTGCCGGCCAGGTTCGGCGGGCATTACATCCTCGCCGGGTTCGAATTGAATGATGAGCACGAGCTTGTGGTCTACAACCTCGACCTGGATCAGGTCCACCAGGCGGTCGGCCAGAAGGTCCTGAGTGGCAGCACCGTCGAAACCGTCGAGGGTGCCGGTGTGTTGATCGACAGTTCCATGGCCCGGGTATTTGCGTACCTGGATGATCCGGCCAATGCCGATGTGTTCGTCGAAGCCGTGCGCTACCAGCGTGCAGGCAAATAACGTTTAAAGAGGAAGTACCGGGTGGACGATTACCAGCAGACGATACGCGCCTTGTCCGATCGCATTGTGCTGGCGCAAACACCGATTCGCGTCCTCGACGCCGTGAAGTGGGACGAGAATATTCGCCAGGGATTCCTCAAGGCCAAGGGCAAGGAAATGCCGGCGGTGGACCGCGACTACTACCTGACCCGGCCGCTGTCGTTCGATTCCAGCGCGGTGAAGCTGGAGTTCCAGAACATCGAGCGCGACATCACCCGCCAGCTTGGCCAGTTCAACCCGGTCGGGCAGATCATGCGGCGCATGTGCAAGGAATACCGCATGGTGGTGCGCATGCTCGAAGCGCGGGGCACCGAGGATTTCGGCCTGATCTCCCAGGAGCTGTATGGCGCCGCTTCCGATGCGTTCCATGCCGGTGACCCGACCCTGGCCGACCTCGGCCTGATGATGTCGGACTACCTGAACAATATCGATGGCCGTGGCGACCTCAAGGACGAAGCCAAGACCCTGACCGCCAAGGACGCCGTCAACCTGCTGCAGAGCCGCCTGAACAAGGTATTCGGCGAGGCCGAGGAAACCATCCGGGTGTTCGAGTCCGACGGTATCGTGGCGGATGCGGCGGCAGGTGCCGACTACATCAAGATCCGCGCCGACGCGATGTTCAACGACCGCGACGTGCGCGCCCTGGAGGTCCATGAAGGCCTGGTGCACGTGGGCACCACCCTCAATGGGCAAAACCAGCCGATCTGCACCTTCCTGTCCAAGGGCCCGCCCTCGTCGACCGTGACCCAGGAAGGCCTGGCGATCCTGATGGAAATCATCACCTTCGCCTCCTACCCCAGCCGCCTGCGCAAGCTGACCAACCGCACTCGCGCCATTCATATGGTGGAGCAGGGAGCCGACTTCCTGCAGGTGTTCGAATTCTTCCGCGAGCAGGGGTTCGAGATGGCGGAAAGCTACGGCAACGCCAGCCGGGTTTTCCGTGGGTCGACGCCTACGGGTCTGCCGTTTACCAAGGATTTGTCCTACCTCAAGGGCTTTATCATGGTTTACAACTACATTCAGTTGGCCGTGCGCAAAGGCAAGCTGGAGCAAGTGCCGTTGTTGTTCTGCGGCAAGACCACCCTGGAAGACATGCGTACCCTGCGCCAACTGGTGGACGAAGGCCTGGTGGTGCCACCCAAATACCTGCCGGATCAGTTCCGCGACATGAATGCGTTGGCGGCGTGGATGTGTTTCTCCAACTTCCTCAACCATTTGAGCCTGGACCGGATCGAGGCGGATTACTCCAATATCCTTTAACGATATCTCTGAAGGAACTCAGTCAAAATGTGGGAGCGGGCTTGCTCGCGAATGCGGTGTATCAGCAACAGATGTGGTTACTGAATCACCGCATTCGCGAGCAAGCCCGCTCCCACCTTTGATCTCCATAGGTCTTCAGGATCGTTCCCAACCCATTCACGAGGCTTCAACGGATGAGAATCCTCGGCATTCTTTGCCTGCTACTGACCCTTAACGGCTGCAGCTCCTTATTGTTCTATCCGGAGCGCGGCATGCCGTTCACCCCGGAAAAGGCTCGCTTGCAATACCGTGACGTCACATTGACCACCGCCGATGGCCTGAAGCTCCACGCCTGGTGGCTGCCGGCCAAGGCCGGCGTGCCGCTCAAGGGCACGGTGCTGCACCTGCACGGCAACGGCGGCAATCTGGCCTGGCACCTCGGCGGCAGCTGGTGGCTGCCGGAGCAGGGCTATCAAGTGCTGTTGGTGGACTATCGCGGCTACGGGCTGTCCGAAGGCGAACCTTCGCTGCCGGCGGTTTACCAGGACATCGACGCTGCCTTCAAGTGGATCGACAGCGCCCCCGAAACCCAGGGCCAGCCGTTGATCGTGCTCGGCCAAAGCCTGGGCGGCGCGTTAGTGGTGCACTACCTGGCGGAACATCCCGAACGTCAGCCGCAGCTCAAGGCGCTGGTACTGGACGGTGTGCCGGCCAGTTATCGTGACGTAGGACAATTCGCCCTCAGCACCTCCTGGCTAACATGGCCGTTCCAGGTGCCGTTGTCGTGGCTGGTGCCGGACGGCGACAGTGCGATCAACGCCATGCCCCGGCTGACCGGCGTGCCGAAATTGTTGTTCCATAGCCTGGATGACCCGATCGTGCCGCTCTCCAACGGCATTCGTCTGTATCAGGCTGCGCCGCCACCGCGGGTGCTGCAACTGACCCGGGGTGGCCACGTGCAAACCTTTGCCGACAAGACCTGGCAAACCGTGATGCTGCGCTACCTGGACGACCCCCAGCACTTCAACGGGCTGCGCCGCCTGGGGGAAATCCCCAATTACCCGGCGGCCCCGAATTCCAACGCAGAGAACCCGCAATGAGCGAAGAACGCAACATGATCCCCCTGATCCTCACCGGCATCGGCACCATCATCGGTACCGTTGGCTGCCTGTGGTACTACGGCTATTTGCACTTCGCCAAGCCCGAGGATGCGTTGCTGCTCAGCGACTTCACCATGCTCAAGACCGTGCCGGGCGAGGACTACAAAATCTCCCTGACCCCGGCCGCCCAGGTGGCGCAATGCGTTGATGGCGTGCTGGTGCTGTTTGATACCGAACAGAAAGGGCTGACCGGCGTACTGGTCAACAGTAAGAAGCAGGCAGTGCGTTGCATGGGGCAGGAAACGCCGCAATTGGAGCAGTAGCGCGAGCCAAGTGGGAAAGGTCTGGAACCATTTTAAGTGGATTACCACAGATTCCGTACTGGCCAGCAGCGCTGGATCGGTTATCTCGGATACTTAATTTGGAGTCACTTGAATGGACATTCCTCGCGTAAACAACTCGTCTTCCCCATTCACTGCCGGTGCGGGGGGAGGTGATTCGCGACTTCAGCAATTGGAACAAGAGATTCAGAAGTTGAAGAACCAGATCGCCCAAGGAGGCGGTGGTGCACAGGGCGCGCAGGGCGAAGAAAGCCTTGAGGAAAGGCTCAAGAGGCTCGAGGCGGAGCTGGCCCAACTCAAAGGGCAGGAGCAGGATAACTCGGCGCCAGTAAGCTACTGACCCGATGCTCTTGAAGCGCACTGGGACCTCTTGATTCCTGGCCTGCAAATAAAAGAATCCCGCCATTTGGCGGGATTTTTCATGCGGCCTCAAACGATCATGCAGCGACGGAGCGGGCGGCGTGGTGTGCGGGCTGGGCCCTCCGGTGCAGTCGTAGTTGATGATGGAAATATCTGGAACCGTATTGCGTAACGCACCACAGAAGCGATGTGATTTACACGAGTCGGGGCGAGAAGGTGGCGATAGATATTGCTGCAATAAGCAACATGGTGAACATGCTCAGGGGGCACGAGAAGCTGGAAATGCTCGACGCCGAGGATCATAAGCTCAAGCACTTGCTCGACAAGCTGTCGGAACATGGCTACGGCGGGAAGATAGAGCTACCAGCCGAGGATCCCAACCGACCTGTCCGGTTCGACGACCCGAAAAAAAACCCACAGTAACGTGGGTTTTTTTTCCAGCATCAATCGATCAGTTGGCCATCGAAGAACGTGGCTTGACCGGCTGGTTGTCGTTGGAGATGGTCACTTCAACGCGGCGGTTCATGGCGCGGCCCGAAACGCTGCCGTTATCGGCAACCGGGTATTCCTTGCCATAGCCCTGGGTCACGATGCGCGAGATATCCACACCCTGGTTGGCCAGTGCGCGCTGTACGGAAGCGGCGCGGCGCTCCGACAGGCTCTGGTTGTACGAGTCGGAACCGGTGCTGTCGGTGTAGCCTTCGACGATCACTTTACGGTCCGGGTTATCGCGCAGGAACTGCGCCAGCTTGGTGATGTTCACCAGGCCGCTGGACTTGAGGTCCGACTTGTTGGTGGCGAACAGCACGTCACCAAAGGTCACCAGTGTGCCGCGATCAGTCTGCTTGGCGTTCAAGCTGTCTTGCAGTTGCTTGATCTGCGCGTCACGGGCCTGCAGCAGGGCGCGGGCACGTTCGTCACCGGCGTTTTTCAGCTTGGCTTCGGACTCACGCAGGACGATGGTGTCCTTGGCCACTTCAACGCGCTGGTTGGTCAGGTAGGCCAACTGGTCGACCTTCTTCTGGTCTTCCTTGTCGCGGTAGGCCTTGTCAGCCTTGTCCAGCCAGTCGCTGGCGTCTTTGGTTTCCAGCGCCGCTACCTTGGTGGCTTGCGGGTTGGCTTGCAGGGCCGAGAAGTTGGTCCGAGCATTTTCCAGGTTCTGGTTCGGCGGGGTGGAGCAAGCCGCCAGAGCAACGCTCATCGCCAGCAGGGCAGGGATCATCAATTGTTTACGCATAGTCGTGTCGTCCTTTCAATTCGGTTTCGGGTGCAATGCAATCAGGGGCGGCGGCTTACTGTTGCGGCTGGATCACAGCCGGGCGCATGCCTTCCTGACGCAGCTCCTGAACAGCTTTCTGGGAATCCTTCACAGCCTGTTCGGCCTTGGCAGCCTGGGCTTTACGCTCTGCTACGCGAGCGTCCCACTCGGACTGTTCGGCCAGGCGACGGGCTTCGTCGTAGTTCTTGTCGTGCATGGCGATTTCAGCTTGCTTCAGTTTGTCCTGGGCAGACTTCATCTCCACGGCTGCGAACTCGGTACCGCCGGCGCTGACAGCGCTGTTCACCGCAGATTGGGTCACAGCGTATTGCTCGGTCGGCGGGTTGCCGGCGCAGCCAGCCAGTACGAAGCTGGTGCCGATTGCCAGCGCGGCCAATTTAAGCCCGCGCAGGTGGTTAAACGAGGTTTTGGCAGTGCTGGTCTTCATCGTCTTCAACTCCATTAGGTAACTCCTGAAAAACATCAAATCCATCTCCGGCTTGCAGTGTCTGCGGGGCCCGGCGGTTAGCTCAGGACGCCTATTCAAACGGCTGTTCCAAGTGATGGCTTACTGGCTGTGACCGGAGGCTTTTTTGAATAGTTCAGCGAAGATGGCGATTTGCCTAAAAAAATATTTGACTGAACGGTCAGTGTTTAAAAGTTGGAACTTTTGCATGGCGCAGCGGTATCCAGGGCCTGTGGGAGGCCCTGAATACGGGAGGTCAAGGGGTTTGAGGCGCAGGTTTACTAGTGTTTCTGCTTGTCGGACTGAGCTGACAAATCGTGCAGGTAACGCCGTGACAGGCTGAGAAACCGTGGGGTTGGGCCGACATCCTCATACAGCGGATCGCCTTCCTCATCGGTGGCAATCACCTGCTTGCCCTTGATATAGGGAAAGCTCGCTTCCAGCTCTTCGAGGGCTGCGCCAATCAACTCGCCGAGCAGTTCTTCGGTATGGCGTTTGGGGTACATCTCGGAGATCGCCGCCAGCCTGGCGGCGGCTTCCACGTCCAGATGGATGGCGTATTCGGTTTTGGTCAGGCGACCCTTGGCGTTTTCTTCCCAATGCTGGGCCAGTTCTCGGATTTTCATGGCAACCTCAATGGAGCCCACGGTACGCGGGCGATGATGAGTGACCAGCCGGCCAGCGCGGATAACGCTGCGGCTTACTGTTGAGACTAGCTGCAACTCACAAGGTTTAAAGTTCCTTGTAAGACGTCGCCGTGGGCGGCACTCTTGAAGATCAAAGCGTCCCGGATTTTCTGCTGGAGATTGGCTGATGAGCGATATCGATGCACGTTTGCGTGAGGATGTTCACCTGCTGGGTGAACTGTTGGGCAACACGATTCGAGAACAGTACGGCGATGAATTCCTCGACAAGATCGAGCAGATCCGTAAAGGCGCCAAGGCCGACCGCCGTGGCGCAGCCTCGGAGCAGGTGGCCGGCGAAGAGCTGAGCGCCAGCCTCAATCAACTCAAGGAAGACGAACTGCTGCCGGTGGCGCGGGCCTTCAACCAGTTTCTCAACCTGGCCAATATCGCCGAACAGTATCAGTTGATCCACCGCCGTGATGAATCAACCCCGGCGCCGTTCGAGTCGCGGGTGCTGCCGGAACTGCTGGCGCGCCTGCAGAGTGAAGGCCACAGCAGCGAATCCCTGGCGCGCCAGTTGGGCCGGCTGGAAATCGAACTGGTGCTCACCGCTCACCCCACCGAAGTCGCCCGCCGCACCCTGATCCAGAAATACGACGCCATCGCCGCACAACTGGCCCTGCAGGATCACCGCGACCTCACCACCGCCGAGCGCGAGCAGATCCGCAATCGCCTGCAACGCCTGATCGCCGAAGCCTGGCACACCGAAGAAATCCGCCGCACCCGGCCCACGCCGGTAGACGAAGCCAAGTGGGGCTTTGCGGTGATCGAGCATTCGTTGTGGCACGCCATCCCGAATTATTTGCGCAAGGCCGATCACGCCTTGCACGCGGCTACCGGCCTGCGCCTGCCTCTGGAGGCCGCGCCGATTCGCTTCGCTTCCTGGATGGGCGGCGACCGCGACGGCAACCCCAACGTCACCGCCCCGGTCACCCGCGAAGTGTTGCTGCTCGCGCGCTGGATGGCCGCTGACCTGTACTTGCGCGACATCGACCACCTCGCCTCCGAACTGTCGATGCAACAGGCCAGCCCGGCATTGCAGGCCAAGGTGGGTGACAGCGTCGAACCTTACCGGGCGTTGCTCAAGCAATTGCGTGAGCGGCTGCGCGCCACACGCCAATGGGCCCACACCTCGTTGACCAGCACCACGCCGGTGCCCGCCGATGTGCTGCAAAACAACCGCGACCTGCTCGAGCCTTTGCAACTGTGCTACGAGTCGCTGCATAGCTGCGGCATGGGCGTGATTGCCGACGGCCCGCTGCTGGATTGCCTGCGTCGGGCTGTGACGTTTGGCTTGTTCCTGGTGCGCCTCGACGTACGTCAGGATTCCACCCGCCACTGCGCGGCCATGACCGAAATCACGGATTACTTGGGCCTCGGCCGTTACGAGGATTGGGACGAAGAGGCGCGCATCAGTTTCCTGATGAAGGAACTGGCCAACCGTCGCCCCTTGTTGCCGGGTTACTTCAAACCCTCGGCAGACACCGCCGAAGTGCTGAACACCTGTAAGGAAATCGCTGCCGCACCGGCTGCGTCCCTGGGTTCCTACGTCATCTCCATGGCCGGCGCCGCGTCGGACGTGTTGGCCGTGCAACTGCTGCTCAAGGAGTCCGGCGTACAACGGCCGATGCGTGTGGTGCCGTTGTTCGAGACCCTGGCTGACCTGGACAACGCAGGCCCGGTGATCGAAAAACTGCTGCTGTTGCCGGGTTATCGCGCCCGTCTGCAAGGCCCGCAGGAAGTAATGATCGGCTACTCGGATTCGGCCAAGGACGCGGGCACTACCGCCGCCGCCTGGGCGCAATACCGGGCCCAGGAACGGCTGGTGGAAATCTGCCGCGAACAACAAGTCGAACTGCTGCTGTTCCACGGTCGTGGCGGCACTGTAGGCCGCGGCGGCGGCCCGGCTCACGCGGCGATTCTGTCGCAGCCTCCTGGGTCGGTGGCGGGGCGTTTCCGCACCACTGAGCAGGGCGAGATGATCCGCTTCAAGTTCGGCCTGCCGGACATCGCCGAGCAGAATCTCAACCTGTACCTGGCGGCGGTGCTGGAGGCAACCTTGCTGCCACCGCCACCACCGGAGCCGGCCTGGCGCCACTTGATGGACGAATTGGCCGCCGACGGTGTCAGCGCTTACCGCGCCGTGGTGCGGGAAAATCCGCAGTTCGTCGAGTATTTCCGCCAGTCCACGCCGGAGCAGGAACTGGGTCGCTTGCCCCTGGGTAGTCGTCCGGCCAAGCGCCGGGCTGGTGGCATTGAAAGCCTGCGGGCGATCCCGTGGATCTTCGGCTGGACCCAGACCCGCCTGATGCTGCCGGCCTGGCTCGGCTGGGAAGCGGCGTTGAACAATGCCCTGGAGCGGGGCGAAGGCGAGTTGCTGGGGCAGATGCGCGAGCAGTGGCCGTTCTTTCGTACCCGCATCGATATGCTGGAAATGGTGCTGGCCAAGGCCGACGCCGACATCGCCCGGCTGTATGACGAGCGATTGGTGCAGCCCGATCTGCTGCCATTGGGCGCGCACTTACGCGACCTATTGTCGCAGGCGTGCAGTGTGGTGCTTGGCCTGACTGGCCAGTCTCAGCTGCTGGCCCACAGCCCCGATACGCTTGAGTTCATCCGCCTGCGCAACACCTACCTGGACCCGTTGCACCTGCTGCAGGCCGAATTGCTGGCCCGATCGCGGCAACAGGAAGCGGCACAAGACAGCCCTCTGGAACAGGCGCTGCTGGTGTCTGTGGCCGGTATTGCCGCTGGTTTGCGCAACACCGGCTGACATTTATGGCGTGTTCTCAATAGCTTGCAGATACCCCGCGCCGGTCGCCGTAAAATTGGCGACCGGCGTTTTGCTGTCAGGGTTGTACCTGCTTGTAAAGCCAGCGCGGCGCGGGTTTCTCCTACTTTCGGCGGCTTGTGTGGTTTGGGCCTGCTGTGTATCTTGATCAGCCTTTGGCCGTTTGTGCGGCCTGGACCCAAAATTTCCGAGATTGGCCCCACGCGGCGAATCCGAGCGTCATCTCTATAAAAAATTGAGGAGCACATCGATGCGCGTCATTCTGCTGGGAGCTCCCGGGGCCGGTAAAGGTACTCAGGCAAAGTTCATCACTGAAAAATTCGGCATTCCACAAATCTCCACCGGCGACATGCTGCGTGCGGCCGTCAAGGCCGGCACCGAGCTGGGCCTGATCGCCAAGAGCGTGATGGACAGCGGCGGCCTGGTCTCCGATGACCTGATCATCAACCTGGTCAAGGAACGCATCAGCCAGGAAGACTGCAAGAACGGTTTCCTGTTCGACGGCTTCCCGCGCACCATTCCCCAGGCTGAAGCCCTGGTGAAGGCCGGCGTCGAGCTGGACAACGTGGTGGAAATCGCCGTTGAAGACGAAGAGATCGTGCAGCGTATTGCCGGTCGTCGTGTTCACGAGGCCTCGGGCCGCGTCTACCACATCGTCTACAACCCGCCGAAAGTCGCGGGCAAGGACGATGTCACCGGCGAAGACCTGGTACAGCGTAAGGACGACACCGAAGAGACCGTGCGTCATCGCCTGTCGGTCTACCATTCCCAGACCAAGCCGCTGGTGGACTTCTACCAGAAACTCTCGGCCGCCCAGGGCAAGCCGAAGTACAGCCACATCGAAGGTGTGGGTTCGGTTGAAGCCATCACTGGTAAAGTACTGGAAGCGCTGATCTGATCGTTCATCCGCTTGATTGACAACGGCCCGCTTGCGGGCCGTTGTTGTTTATACTGACGCACTTTTTTTCAACGTGGATGCATACACCGATGAGCACCTTGCTGGCCCTGGACACCGCGACTGAAGCTTGCTCCGTTGCCCTGCTGCACGATGGCAAGGTTACGAGCCACTACGAGGTGATCCCGCGCCTGCACGCGCAGAAGCTGTTGCCGATGATCAAGCAATTGCTGCTGGACGCGGGCACCACCTTGTCGGCGGTGGACGCCATCGCATTCGGGCGTGGCCCGGGCGCGTTCACCGGCGTGCGCATCGCTATCGGTGTGGTCCAGGGGTTGGCGTTTGCGCTGGAGCGTCCGGTATTGCCGGTGTCCAACCTGGCGGTGCTGGCGCAGCGCGCGTTTCGCGAGCACGGTGCAAGCCAGGTTGCAGCAGCCATCGATGCGCGCATGGACGAAGTGTATTGGGGCTGCTACCGCGAAACCGCTGGCGAGATGCGCCTGATCGGCGCTGAGGCCGTGCTGCCACCTGAAGCGGCGGCGTTGCCGGGCGATGCCAGCGGCGACTGGTTCGGTGCCGGCACCGGCTGGGGCTACGGCGAGCGCATTGGCGTGACGCTTGCCGGCCAGGATGCCGGGATGCTGCCCCACGCCGAAGACCTGCTGGCCCTGGCACGCTTTGCCTGGGAGCGAGGCGAGGCGATTCCGGCGGACCAGGCGGCGCCCGTGTACCTGCGGGATAAAGTGGCGCAGACCAAGGCTGAACGCGGGATTATTTGACGTCAAAAGTGCGGGCAATTTCAGGAAAAAATAGCCAATCGTCAGAATTTGCCCGTGCTTTTAAACCTTTTACCAATTATGTGTTCTAGTTATCACCAGAGCATTTGCGCGCCATGGAAAGCGCCACTAAAATGCCATCACCGATACCGAGTTCGCATGTATGCGCATAGACGGCTTTTCATCACAGTCCTACCCCCTCAAGCGCAAGCCTCGCAAGGCGAACGTGACGGTAGACGACTCCGTCGAAGACTCGCCCGACTTTGTTGAAATCCAGTCTGACAACACTGCTGTTTCAACCCGTTCCCAGGGTTCCGGCGGTGCACGTACCAGCGGCGTTCCTGCCCGCCAGCAAGACATGATCTTCCCGCGCTCCATGAGCAAAAACGTCGCCAATGCCCTGGCCAGCTACCTGACCACTGCCGGCTTTGTCGAATGGGATATGGAAGTGCTGGGCCTCGATATCCATATCTGATGCTGTTGCCTTACTACCTCGGTTGTCCGTCCTGGAGTGAAAACGCCTGGCGCGAATACCTGTATCCCGCCGACGCCCGCTCCAGCGATTACCTTGCCCTGTATTCCCAGGTCTTCAACGCCGTCGAGGGCAACACCACGTTCTACGCCCGTCCTTCCGTCGCTACCGTGCAGCGCTGGGCTGAAATCATGCCCGAGCATTTTCGCTTCACGGCCAAGTTTCCGGGGGATATCAGCCACAGCGGCAACCTGATCGAGCAGTTGCCGGCGGCGGAAAGTTTCCTGGGGTTGATGAGCCCGTTGGGCGAACGTATTTCGCCGTTGTGGCTGCAGCTGCCGGCCAGTTTTACCCCGCAGCGCCTGGGTGAGTTGGCCGGGTTTATCGACGGGCTGGAGCGACCGTTGGCGGTGGAGGTGCGTCACTCGGAGTTTTTCGCCAAGGGCGATGCCGAGCGCAGTCTCAACCGCTTGCTGCGCGACCGCGGTGTCGAGCGCATCTGCCTGGACCCGCGTGCGTTGTTCAGTTGCACCTCCACCTCGGCAGCCGTGCTGCACGCCCAATCGAAAAAGCCCAAGGTGCCGCCTCGCCCGGCGGCGCTGACGCAGTTTCCGCAAGTGCGCTTTATTGGCCATCCGGAGTTGGAAGCCAATGATCCGTTCCTGGTGCCCTGGATTGAAAAGGTCGCCGGCTGGATCGAAGAGGGGCGTACGCCCTACGTGTTTCTTCACACTTCCGACAACCGCCTGGCCGCCCAACTGGCCTTGCGCTTTCATGAGAAATTGATGCTGCGCTTGCCCGGCTTGCCGGCATTGCCCACCCTGCATCGAGAACCCGCAGCGGAGCAACTGGGGTTACTCTAAGGCTCCTTTTCCCGACAGGAGTCAGTCATGGATGCCCAAACCCTTCGCGCCGAAACCTTCAAGGCCCTGCACGAGCGTGACCGCGCGTTCGTGATGCCCAATCCATGGGATGCGGGCTCTGCAAAAATGCTCGCCAGCCTGGGGTTTGAAGCCCTGGCCACCACCAGCGCCGGCTTTGCCTTCAGCCTCGGCCGCCCGGATGCCGAAGGTGCGTTGTCCCTGGAAGACACCTTGGGCAATGCCGGGGCGATCGTCCAGGCGACCTCGCTGCCCGTCGCCGCCGACCTGGAAAACTGCTTCAGTGACACCCCTGAAGGCTGCGCCGAGACTATCCTGCGGGCGGCAGCGACTGGGATTGTCGGTGGCTCCATCGAAGACGCCACCGGAATTGCCGTCGACCCGATCTATCCCTTTGACCTTTCCGTGGAGCGCGTCGAAGCCGCAGTCGCCGCTGCCCGCAGTTTGCCATTCCCCTTCACCCTGACCGCCCGCGCGGAAAACCTCCTGCATGGCCGGCTGGATTTGCCCGACACCATTCGCCGCCTGCAGGCCTACGCCGAAGCTGGCGCCGACGTGCTCTATGCACCGGCCCTGCGCAGTGCCGAGGAAGTATTGGCGGTGGTGAAGGCGGTTGCACCCAAGCCCGTGAATATCTTGATGTCAGGCGCCCTGAAACTCAGCGTGGCGCAGTTGAGCGAGATGGGCGTCAAGCGCATCAGCGTCGGCTCGGCCATGGCCCTGGCGGCTTATGGCGAGTTCTTCAGGGCGGCCCAGGAGGTTCATGAGTTGGGCACGTTTACCTTCACTGAGCGCTCGATGCCGTTCAACCAGGCCAATCAACTGTTCAAGGGCTGAGGCGTGCGTTTCTTCAAGGTGCTGCGCGTGCTGCTGGTGTTGGCAGGTGGTGTGTTGGTTGGCGTATGGCGGGGTTGGGTGCCGCTGCCCGATGAGTGGAACCCGTGGGCTCCGCTGGACGTGCGGGCAAGCCCGAACCTGCTGACCCGATTCAAGCTTGGGCGTTTGCAGGATGATCCTGCCCTATGTGACCAAGTGCTGAAGACCTCCGGGCTGCGGGTCGCCCATCAGGCGGACAGCCCTGCCGACGCGGCTTGCCCGCTGCGCAATACATTGCGGGTCCAAGGCGCTGATGTCGGCTTGAGCAGCAGCTTTCTCGCCAGTTGCCCGCTGGCCGTGGCGTTCGCCCTGTTCGAGCGCCATAGCCTGCAACCAGCGGCCCAGGCGGTGTTTGGCCAGGCAGTGACGCGGGTCGATCACCTGGGCAGCTTTGCCTGTCGCAATATCTACAACCGCGCCAACGGACGACTCAGCCAGCATGCGTCGGCCAATGCGTTGGATATCGCCGGGTTTCGCCTGGCGGACGGGCGCACCATCAGTGTGCTCAAGGATTGGCCGGGTGACGGCGAGCGTGCGCGCTTCCTGCGGCAAGTGCGCGATGGCGCCTGCAAGGATTTCAATGTGGTGTTGAGCCCGGATTACAACGCCGCCCACCGTAATCACTTTCATCTGGACATGGGTCGGTGGTGGGTGTGTCGCTGAGGGTCAGGCGGCCAGGCGCAGGTTGTGCAGGATCAGCGGACGCGCCCAGCGGCTGTCGAAATCCAGGGCTTTCTGTTGCTCAACCAGCTCTTCTGCCGGGAACGGTGGCGGTGGTGGTGGCAGCAGGTCCAGTTCGAATTCGGCGATCGGCAAATGCAGCGGGCGTGGTTGCGGCGCCGGACCCGGTTCGGGCAGCGGTTGGCCGGCGGTCAGGACGATCGGGCGCACCCAGGCGCTTTCGAAGTTTTGCTGCTTTTGCTGGGCGACCACTTCTTCCGCCGGGTACGGTGGCGGGGCCGGTGGCAGCAGTTCCAGTTCGAATTCGGCGATAGGCAGGAACAGCGGCTCGGGCGGGGCGATCTCGGTGTCTGTCACATCACAGGCGCGCTGGGTGACGATCTGCGACAGCAGGTCACTGCCTTCGCTGGGTTCTACCGCCGGGTCCACAGGTTTCGCCACCGACTTGGCGAGCGCGCCCGGCGTGTCGCCGAGCTGTTCGGCCAACGCCTGGGCGAAGAAGTCCTGCCACACATGACTGACGCCGGCCAGCGCTTGGGTATTGCGCAGGCCGAAGTGGTTGTGGGTCGGCAGTACACCGGTGAATAGCGAAGGAATGTCTGACATTTCTCTCGATCGTCGCTCAGCTCTGGCAAAATGCCGGATCCTTTTTTTTATCGGCCGCTTTTTGCCGATCCTTAATATTTTTGAGCGTAGTCACCGATGAGCGAACAACCAGCGGCCAGCCGCATTCGGGTCGAGGCCTTGGCCGAAGGTTTTCAGGCACGTGCCCAGCACTGGGCCGAGCAGCTGGGGTTGCCTTTGCAACTGGATGAGGCGGACTTTGCCTTGCAGGTGGGGGAGCAGGGGCTGCAGTTGCAACAGCTGGGGCCTGAGGCGCCGGGGCCGGTGCGGGTGGATTTTGTGGAGGGTGGGGCGGCGCACCGGCGTCTGTATGGCGGCGGCAGCGGGCAAATGATTGCCAAGGCGGTGGGTGTGGCGCAGGGCGTGCGGCCCAGGGTGCTGGATGCTACCGCCGGGTTGGGAAAGGATGCATTTGTGTTGGCCAGCCTGGGTTGCGAGATGAGCCTGATTGAACGCCAGCCGTTGATTGGGGCGTTGCTGGAAGATGGCTTGGCGCGAGGTGCAGAGGATTTTGAGGTGGCGCCGATTGTGGCGCGGATGAGGTTGCTCAAGGGCAACTCCATTGAGGTGATGCGCGATTGGGAGGGGGAGCCGCCTCAGGTGATTTATCTGGATCCGATGTTTCCGCATCGGGAGAAGACGGCGTTGGTGAAGAAGGAGATGAGGTTGTTTCGGCCGCTGGTGGGGGATGATCCGGATGCGCCGGCGTTGTTGGCGGCGGCGTTGGCTTTGGCCAGTCATCGGGTGGTGGTCAAGCGGCCGCGTAAGGCGCCTTGTATTGAGGGGGTGAAGCCGAGTCATGCGTTGGATGGGAAGTCCAGTCGGTATGACATTTATCCTAAGAAGGCGCTGAAGTCCTGAGGGTTGAGTACATATCCGTTATTTAGGTAACGGCCACTTAGGGTTCCGCTCTTACAGCGGGTCACTTTTTTACAAACGCCTAAAAAAGTAACCAAAAAACGCTTTGCCCCACCACTCGGTGCCTCGCCCAGGCTCGGCATGCCCGCACTCCGGCACGGTTCCGCGGGCCGCCGCGACGGGCCATCCATGGCCCGGCGCGGCTAAATCGGCATCCTTGCCGATTTACCCGCTCCACCGTGCCTACTTGCGGCCATCGTGGTTGACGGGGCCCGCAGATCAAAATCAAAGGCCAGATCAAAAGCGGGATCGCGTGCAGCTCTGCTTTTCTGTGGGAGCTGGCTTGCCTGCGATGCAGACAACTCGGTGTATCAGGCAGACCCAGTTGATGCCATCGCAGGCAAGCCAGCTCCCACATTTGACCGTGCCCGCTTTAGCTTTTGATTGTGCTGTTGCTCTAAAACACTCAAGCCGGCCGGGAG